>JAJDEH010000016.1 GCA_029259935.1 Planctomycetota bacterium | reverse complement strand
GTGATCGATCGCGTGACCGCCGTGGGGACGGCCTTCATGGGGCTCACCGTGCAATGCGCGGTTTGTCACGACCACAAGTACGATCCGATCACGATGAAGGATTTTTACCAAATGTATGCCTTCTTCAATAATTTGGACGGCGCACCGGAAACCGGCGGCCGCCGCGGGACGGACTTCGAACGCGGCTTGCAGCCGCCTTACGTCAGCCTGGCAACCGATGCACAACAGGCGCGGCTTGTGGAATTGGACCAGGCCATCAAGACGCTCACCGCCAAGGTTCAAACAATCCAAAAACAAGCCAAGCAAGCCGAAGGCGAAAGTAAAGAGAAACTGAACGCCGACTTGATGATGGCGAGCCAGGAGCTAAAGAAACTACAAACGGAAAAGCAGACACTCACGAAGTCGATTCCGTTCGCCATGGTCATGAAGGAGAAGGCCGACCCGCGGCCGGCGCACATTTTGATTCGCGGGGGCTACGACAATCCGGGAGAACAAGTCCAACGCGACTCGCCGGCATTTCTGACGCCGATGAAGAAAAAGGAAGGATCTAAATCGCGGATGGACTTGGCCGAGTGGTTCGTGTCGCGTGAAAATCCACTGACCGCGCGCGTGGCCGTCAACCGCTTTTGGCAGCAATTGTTTGGCGTGGGCATCGTGAAAACATCGGAAGATTTCGGCGCGCAGGGCGATTGGCCCAGCCATCCCGATTTGCTCGACTACCTAGCGGTCTCGTTCATCGATTCTGGATGGGACGTCAAAGCGTTAATGAAGCAGATGGTCATGTCCCAAACCTACCGGCAGTCGTCCCGGGCGACGCCCGACGAGTTTGAACGCGACGCGGAGAATCGTCTGGTGTCGCGCGGCTCGCGCTACCGCCTGGATTCCGAAGTAATTCGCGATCAGATTTTGGCGACCAGCGGCTTGTTGAATAATGAACAGTTCGGCAAAAGCGTCAAGCCGCCTCAGCCGGCCGGCTTGTGGCAATCGGTCAGCATGCCCAGTTCTTACCCGCGCGTTTATCAGGCCGATACGGGCGACAAGATCTATCGCCGCAGTGTTTATACCTTTTGGAAACGGGGCATGCCGCCGCCGCAGATGACGATTCTCAACGCGCCGACCCGAGAAGCTTGCATTGCCCGCCGGGAACGGACCAATACGCCGCTGCAAGCACTACTGTTGTTGAACGAGCCGGAGTTTATGAAAGCGTCCCGCCAACTGGCCCATGCGACGATCGCCGATCGGTCGCTCAGCGCGCAAGATCGCTTGAATGCCGTCTACGAGACCATTACGTCGCGGCTGCCCGATGCCGACGAATCCAAGCGGTTTCTCAAACTGGTCGCCGATCTGGAAGTCATTTACGGCAAGAATGCGAAACTGGCCGAGCAACTTTGCCACGACGTCAAGCTGCACGAAAAGGTTCCAGCCGCCGAACTGGCCGCTTGGACGATGCTGGTCAGTACGATCTACAATCTGGACATTAGCAAGACGCGGAGCTAATCACCATGCGACAACTCATCGACGATCATAATCGCTTGCAAGCTCGGCGACAGTTCTTGAAAACTTCGGGCATGGGCCTGGGAGTCGCGGCGTTGTCGTCGCTACTGCCCCAAAACAGCCAAGCTCAGCCGGCACCTCATTTCAAGCCGCGGGCCAAGCACGTCATCTTTCTGTTTATGGCCGGCGCGCCGAGTCAGCTCGACCTGTTCGACTACAAGCCGGACCTGGGCAAACTGTTTAAACAACCGCTGCCTGAAAGCGTGAGCATGGGACAGCGAGTGACCGCCATGACCAAAGGCAAGACGCAGTTGGTCGCGCCGTCGAAGTACAAGTTTCATCGCCAGGGAAAAAGCGGCATTTGGGTGTGTGAACTTTTTCCGCATCTGTCCAAGATGGCGGACGACTTGTGCATCGTCAATTCGATGAACACCAACGCCATCAACCACGACCCGGCCAAGACGTTCATCTGCACAGGCTCGGAAATACCCGGCAAGGCCAGCATGGGGGCCTGGCTCAGTTACGGGTTGGGATCGATGAACCGCGACCTGCCCGATTTCGTCGTCCTCACATCGGCCTTCTGGACGGGCGGCACGCGCAACGTGCAGGCTCTGTACAGCCGTTTGTGGGGCAGCGGATTTTTGCCGTCGAAGCATCAAGGCGCGGCGTTTCAAACTTCCGGCGACCCGGTCCTCTTTTTGTCGAACCCCAACGGCGTCGACAGCGAAGTCCGTCGCCGCATGCTAGATGCTTTGGGCCAAGTGAACAAAAAACACTTCGCCGAGATCGGCGACCCCGAAATTGAGACCACGGTTTCGCAACAAGAAATGGCTTTTCGCATGCAAGCCTCGGTGCCGGAGTTAACGGATGTCTCCGGCGAAGCTAAACATGTTGTCGACCTGTACGGGCCGGAAGTTCACAAGAACGGTTCCTTTGCACGAAACTGCCTGCTGGCTCGGCGAATGGTGCAACGCGGTGTGCGTTTCGTTCAAATTTTCCATCGCGGGTGGGATCACCACACCATCCTGCCGAAGCAATTGCCGGGACAATGCTATGACGTCGACCAGCCGTCGGCCGCGCTGCTGCAAGATCTAAAGCAAAACGGGCTGCTGGACGATACGATGGTCGTTTTCGCGGGCGAGTTCGGACGCACGGTATTTTGTCAGGGCAAGTTGGAGCGTGAAGACTACGGCCGCGACCATCATCCGCGTTGTTTTTCCGCCTGGCTGGCGGGCGGCGGCGTCAAGGGCGGAACCATGTACGGCGAAACCGACGACTTCAGCTACAACGTGGTCAAGGATCCGGTCGCCGTCCGCGACCTGCACGCCACCATGCTGCACCAACTGGGCATCAACCACAAAAAACTTAGTTTCCCGTTCCAAGGCCTGGACCAACGGCTAACCGGCGTCGAACCGGCACAGGTCATCCAAGGGATTTTGGATTAACCCCTTTAGGGTGGTTTCGCGCGGCGGGATGTGTGCTGGCGTACATCATTCAACGATGTTCCTTGAAACGGATGCTCCTTGAGAGTGTTTTGGTGCGTACTGATGCTTGCGACGAATGCCAATTCTTTTTTGGATGAATTTGTCAGCAACTTCTTGCCGGGCGATTTCCGATCGGCTTAAATGATTGCACTCTGGCGGCGACTCCTCCATGATCGTCGTTGGTGTACCCTCTTCTCTCGGTTGGAAAAGCTAATGACAGTTCTTGTCGTGCCGCTAGGTCGCCGTGGTGCACTTGGTGTGCTTCTATTGACCGCGTGCTTGTCATTGCTAGTAGCGGCCCCCAACGGATTCTGCGAAGATCCGCCGCCCAGTATCTCTCTTACCGGGTCCGGCGCGCGGCAGTATCAATTGAATCGTTGGGGGCTGATCAATGTCACGGTCAGCAATTCTAGCGAACACGACAAGGAAGTCTTGGTCGTTCCGTTTTTTAATGAATTTGAACAGACGGGCCGCCGGCTGACCGTGCCCGCCCGCAGCAATCGCATTGCCTGGTGCCCGGTGTTGCTGCCCGAGTCGGCCGCCAACAATCAGCCAAGCCAACGCCTCTTGCCGCTGAAGGCGTTGGTCTTCGACACGACCGGGGGAAAGCACGAATTGCTGGATAACGACATTGGGCAAAAGCACCACCAAACTATACTTCAGCTTGCCGACGGAGGATTGACCGGGGTCATTTCTGAAATTAGCGCAGTCAAGAGCAACCACGATCTGTATCGAACCATCGAGGTGGCTCGCCGCGCCCAAGGACGCAACGGACCGGCGAATGAGTTGCATGGCGAATTTCTGCCGCCGAATGCGCTCGGCCTGGAGAACATCGACGAACTGATACTGTGTAGCGACCGATTGGCGAAAGATGTCGCGGGATTGACCGCCGTCCGGCATTGGCTGCACGGGGGTGGAAAATTGTGGGTCATGCTCGACCAGATAGATGCCTCGACCCTGGCACTGCTGCTCGGCGACTCGCTCGACTTTCAGGTGGTGGACCGCGTGTCGCTAACCCAGGTGCGCATCGACGGCGGGGGGTTGTCGGACGATCAGACGCGCCTTTTCGAGAAGCCCGTCGATCTGGTTCGCTTGCTGGTGCACGACGTCGAAGTTGCCCACACGGTCAACGGGTGGCCCGCCTCTTTCTGGCGGAGAGTGGGGAGCGGCGAGTTGCTGGTGACTACATTGGGCGCTCCCGCCTGGGTGAAGCCGCGACAGTCACCGGCGACGCGCCGTGACCGTGAAAATCTCTACGAAGCAGATCAACCACAGCGCCCGGGAGATGATTACCTTGCCAGCCGGCCGCTGGTGGAACTGACGGAACGATTCTTTGACCACCCAGAACCGCCACTCAAGGCGGCGGGCTTGCAGCCGTATATCAATGCGAAGATCGGATATCGAGTGCCCGATCGCCGGTTCGTCATGGCAACGTTGGGCGGATTCTGTTTGGTCCTGATCGTTGCCGGCACCCTGCTCTCGTGCACGCGCTATCTTCGTTGGCTGGGAATCGTCGCACCGGCGGTGGCGATTGTCGCGGCGGTAGTGTTCGTGGCAGTGGGGCTGAATAGCCGGCTTGCGATTCCGCAAACGGTCTCGATTGCCCAATTGGTGGCCGCCGAACCCGGTTCGCATGAGATGCAAGTGGCAGGTCTGGTGGGCTTCTATAATCAACAGACCACCGCCGACGTAATTCAGACCAACGGCGATGGAATCTTGCTGCCGCGAACCAAGGCCGAGGGAACGTTTCAACGGCTGGTCTGGTACGACCTGGGCAAATCAGAATGGGAAGGATTGCGCCAGGATGGCGGTTCGATTTCCAACGCGGAATTTCGCATGATTGCGACGACCGACAACCCAGTTACGGTTAGCGCCCGGTTCGGACCGCGCGGGCTGGAAGGACAATTCGACTCGGGCAGCTTTGAAAATGTTGGCGATGCCGTCATCGTCACTAGCAATCGCCGGTTTTTGGCACCGCGGTTCGGCTCGCATGAATCCTTTGAAGCGACGCCCGACGATGCCTTGGCGCAAGACCAATTCGTGGTGGGGGCGCTGCTGACGGACGAGCA
>JAJDEH010000150.1 GCA_029259935.1 Planctomycetota bacterium | reverse complement strand
CCAGCCGTGTTTGACGACGCGAAACTTCATGCCGCCGAGCGCGATCGTGCCCTGCTCCGAAAAGTAGTCGTGCGTCGTCTCGGCCAGCCCGGCCTCGGCGCCGCGAATGCGGTAGTTCCAGGAACAGAGCGACTTTGGGAGGCAGGTAAGCATGGCCGGGTGTCTTGCGTCGCTGTGGCCGGTTCGCTGTTATCGCACGGTCTCAAGCGCTATGGCACGGTCTCAAGCGATATGGCATGGTCCCAAAGTGTTATGGCGTGGTCTCCCGACCATGCCATGCCCCCGACCGCAGGTCTCCAATAAGCCGCCGCAGGTCTCCAAACAGTCGCGGCCGGTCGCCTGACCGAGCCACTTCCAGCGGAACGACGAACGCCGTCATCCCCGCAACCCACACTTCTACCACAACCCCTGGCCTGTTTTCCACAAGATTCCACCAAAGATTTCCGCCCTCATGTGCCTTTGAATCAAGCCACCGCCTGAGGCGGATCGTCTGGCCGGGCGTCGTCGAGATTCAATCGCCGGCTCGACGGGAGTCGAACGCCGAGGCGGGACAACGTGCATCGACAATGGAAGGCACGGTGGGCACAGCGGACGCATTCCACCTTTCTTGACTTGGTCGTACGAAGGAGGTTTCGGTGGCCTTTGTTGTGTTTCTTTGCTTCGCGGAGTAGCGGGAATTCTTGGCGAGTGGCCTAAAAGCCGTGGAAATTGAAGGGCGGATTTGGTAGCGTAGGTGGTGTCGCTACGCTTGCTCGTTGGGCGGGTGTGGATTACGGTGTCGGTGCGCACCGGCGACGCTGAATTCGCCCGGGGGACCGAGAGGGTTTGTTAACGCATCCCCCCGTTTTTCCTGGGAGTTTGTTCACAAACCTCGGCAAGACGAATCGCCGGGCGTTTTGGAGAGTTTCTTTCGAGGGCCTTTTTTGCGCGTGACGCGAGGTGCGATGCGGGGCGATGGAACGTGAGGCGGTGGTGCGGTTATTGATGAATTTTGCGCGTCGGCGTGACGGCGTCTTGCGGCGGTTCCGTCAGGCACGGGAGTGCCTGACCTACGTTGCTGTTCTTGAACAGAGCGAGAGCGTTCGTCGTATTGTATTACTGTTGGTGTCGCCATTTTCCGCGCGGCGCAGTGACATGGATTGTTGAAATGTCGGTTCGTACTTGTTCTGTATGGTGTGCGAGACACATTTGCCGCCGGGAGGTATGTTTATGCAACCCGTATTCCTTGTAATCATTCTGGCCGTCTGTCAAACATCCGGAGAAACGCCGCAGGATGATCAGCCAAGCGTGCCTGCCCTTGTCCAGATGCTTGGTGCAGACAGATTTGAGGATCGTCGTGACGCAGCGCAGAAGCTGTTGAAAATGGGAGAGTCCGTCGGGAATACTCTAGAAGAAGTTGCTCGATCATCTGACGACCCTGAAATCCGAGAGCAAGCAATTCAGTTGTTGCGGAAACTCCCCGGAAAACACCGGTGGATCACACCACCGAAGTTCGATCCAAGCCGCGCAAAACCAATCGTAAAGAAGGCTGGGGAAATCGCTGCAAATGAAACATGGTTTGGCGACAAATCATACCTGATTACATCAGACTTGAAAGTTATCGGCAAGGCGGTTGTCACGATTGAGCAAGGAACGATGGTGTTTGTTGCCGATGACGTGAGCATCGAAGTGGACAAAGAGGCGGCCTTTGTCGCGAGAGCGAGAGATCACTGGGATCCGGTCGTCATAACTTCCGATGCGGAACGGACGGGTACGGATGGCTCTTGGGGCAAGTTAATCGTTCGGGGTGGACTAGGACTGGAAAATGTACAGGTGCGAAAGAGTAGCGGGATTGTGTACGCGAACGAGCTCGGCAGGAAATTGGGGATGGATGGCATTCTTATTCTGGATACCAAAGGCGATGCATTAACGTTCTATGACAATGCATCCAATCTCGGGGAAATCTCGATTCGCAACACAGATGGTACCGCATTAGTCTTTGAGCGAGGCTCCAACCCCCGGCTGACGCGGCTTGAGGTTTCTGGAGCAAAAAAGGGGATCCTGGGCAACAGGGGCTACCTGAATGCCGACGTTATATCTGTGTCGAATGTGGATGAAGAGGCTATACTTCTCAAGAGTGGGGATCTGTACGTCGCAAAGACACTTAGTATCTGTAAGTGCAGCACGGCCATGCATTTTGACGGCGGATCAACGGGAGGATCGGTCGGTGGCACGTTTAATTCGGTGCAAGTCTCTGATTGCGCCGAGTCGGGAGTTCTGATCACGCACAGCAACCCGGTCTTTTCTTCCCTGACGATAGAAAGAGGAAAGAAGTCGGGCGTTCATATTGCTAAGGAGAGCTACCCAGTAATAGGATCGTTGATCCTTCGGGATATTTCGGGTACGGCGCTGATGGTTGACGGAAAGTCGGTACCTCAAATCGGAACACTCGAAGCGAGTCGGTGCTCTTCCCCTGATCGGGTTGTGGAACAAGGGTCCGTCATTCGCTCTCCTAGCGGCGCCGACCCCAACGATTCCCTGGAATGACCGGCAGGCACCTGCGGGGCGGACTTCCGACGTGCAATGGCTCAGTCGACACCCCCCTCCTTTATTTCTACGGTAGTCTTCGCGAAGTGTGCTCCTGGCTCGTGATGCCTGGTTGTCGCAGACTGGTGTGCTTGGGTGGTTTGTTTTCGGGCCACGGAAGGCACGATTGTGTTACGGCATCAGCTTTCGGATGAACAATGGGACTTGATCCGGGACGTGCTTCCGCCGGCCAAGAAGATGGGCCGCGGACCGCGCGAGCGACGCGTGATCGTGGATGCGATTCTGTGGATTCTGCGAACCGGCGCTCCGTGGCGCGATTTGCCTGAAGAGTAGGTTCCGTGAGCGACGGCGTGGGACTTGTTCGACAAACGGAATGCCGACGGCACGCTCGACGAGATTTTGGATTTGCTCCGCGCCGCGCACGTGGAGAAGCCGCACAGCCGGTGCCGCCCGTGCGTCTAGTCTCCGAGCGAAGCTCATCGCGGCGGACCGATCGCGTCAATTCAGCCGCACGAAGCTATCGCTGCGAACGACTTCTCGGATCAGCGAACGCAACCTGTAGCCGTCCTTCGCCGTCTCGTCAACGATCGCGTCGACGGTCAGCGAATCGGCCGGGACGAGTTCCCGCGCGAGTGCGAATCGCAGCAAATGCGCGGCAAGCGCCTTGGCGAAGCGCCGATCTTCCTCGACCAATATCTTCTTGAAACCGACGACGCCGTCGAAATCGTGCTTTCTCATCAACGTCCCGCTGGCATCGACGTCGCGGCCGTTCTCGTATTTGTCCCGCCAGCGGCCCGTGATGTCGAAGTTTTCGAGGGCGAAGCCGAGCGGGTCGATCCGCGCGTGACAACCGGCGCACGACGGATTCGAGCGATGAATCGCGAAATGCTCCCGAATCGTCAGGTTCGCGTCGGAGGTCTCCTCATCGAGCGGAGGCACGTCGTTCGGCGGCGGCGACGGCGGATCGTTGAAGATCACTTCGATAATCCATGCGCCGCGGGCGATCGGGTGCGTGCGGTTGGGACCGGAAGTCATGCTCAACGTGGCGGCGTTCGTAATCACGCCGCCGTAGCGTGGATCCGAGGCAGGCACGCGCTCGAACGTCCGCGACCGCAGCTTGTTACGGAGGTCGTCCTCGAACCACTTTTGTGCGTCCTGTTGGGCCTTCGCCGGATCTCTGGCCGGCGGAATGAGTTGTAGCGCCGCCTTGGATCGTTCGAGCGTCTCGGTCAGAACTTCCCGTTTCGATTTCTGTTCGGGCGTCAGCGCCGCCAACACTTCCCGGTCCGAGACGTACGCATCGTTGCCGGCGGCCGCAGCGGCGACTTCGTCGGCCGACAATGCACGATTGTACAAGCGGGCTTTGTCGATGCTGACGGACAAGAACTTGTTCCCGCCCGGGGGCAAATGACGCAGCCCGAAGATGACCGATGTTTGGTCCTTCGGAAACGTGGCCGTTCCCTTGCGAAACGGCATTCCGTAGGGCTGGCCGTTGCGGTACAGCGTCGTGGTTCCGTCCTCGGCGTAGACCATCACCAGATGCAACATCCGATCGGTTTGGGTCTCGGGCGTCGAATTGGGAAAATCGAGCGTGCGGCTGAATCCGTTGCTGCCGGAAATCCAATGCCGCGGTTGCCGCTCGCCGATCACGATCGTGTCGAAGAAGTCGCCCGGCCCCTGGA
>JAJDEH010000149.1 GCA_029259935.1 Planctomycetota bacterium | reverse complement strand
GTGTCCACCGGCGAGTGCAACGCGGGCACGCCATTTTTCAGTTGATCGATGTCGTTCTCATGGTCACAGCGGTCGTTGGCCGAGAAGACGATTTCTTCCGCCGTCGAATCGCGGTCGTTGGTCAGATAAAAGAAATAGCGGAAGTCCTCATACAACTTCGGCTGCCCGTTGACCACGGTCAGATCCTTGCGAAGAACGATCAGCCGATACGCTTGGCGGCAGGCCACGGGCTGATAGTCCATCTCGGCGACCGTCTCGCAGTCCAGCCTGATGTTTTTATACTCGCGTTGCTCAACGATCTTTTCTTTGACGTTTTCCGGACGACTTCGCGGCCTGGTCCGCACTTCGTACTTGCGGGGTCGGTCCAGTTCACGCCAGCCGTTTTCCGGCAATTCGTCGGCCAAAACCTGCAGTTTAAGAGAGGCGTCCATCCCGAAGATGAATTGGAAACCGGAAATAGCGTCCCAACGGTCCAAGTGTCGGGTTTGCGTAAAGTCGGTATCGCCGCGGACCAGGATGCGACGAAAGCCAGCGCGGGATAACAAGTCAGTGTGGGCCGGATCAAGCGAAGCGCTGCTCCGGCAGTCCCCCAGTTGCCTGGAATCGTGGATGCCGGAACATCGTCGCTTCGCTCCTCGGTCCGGCCTACTACTACTCGTTTTGCGCCGGACTCCTCCTGGCCTGCCTGTCCGCCTTGGAAGCAATGCCCACTCGGTTGGATATAACGAAAGCAAATTTGGATTTAACGAAAGCAAATTCATGTTTGAAAATCATTGCCGCGCATCACACGTTCATTGGTCGCGACAGTCCGAGCCAGGCATTCCCTTACACAATTCGCGGCGGTCGTTGGCGTTTTCGATGACGGACGAAAGTTTGCCATTTCGTAAAAACTCGGACATACTTGACCTCGCGATTTTTGGAACCGACGATCGAGATCCATCACAGGAGATGCGAGGATGAGCAAGACGACCCGACGCCGTTTCATGAAACAGACCACGGGAGCCGCCGCGGCCACGGCCGCTTTGTCCGTGATGGGTGGCTTGCACGCGGTTGCTGATGACAAGCCGGAAAAAGTTCATCTAGGCATCATCGGTTGCGGCGGCATCATGGGGCATCACGTGAAAGGCTTGGTCGGCCGGCGCGATGCCGTCACGATTGGCTGGCTGTGCGATGTCGACCCGCGCCAAGTTGCCAAGACGGCCAAACTGATGACCGGGTTTCAGTCGGCCAAACCGAAGCAATCCACGCGCTTTGAGCATGTGTTGGAAGACAAAAATATCGACGCCGTGATTATTGCGACGCCTCACCACTGGCATGCGCCGATCGCTCTCCAAGCGATGCAACAAGGCAAAGATGTATACATCGAAAAGCCGATCTCTCACGTCTATGACGAAGGGCACGCGATTATCCAAGCGTCGAAAAAATATAATCGCGTCGTTCAGCAAGGAAGCCAAATGCGCAGCAGTCCGGTCACGGAAAAGGCCGGCAAGTTGCTGAAAGACGGATTGATTGGCGAAGTGAAAGTTGCCCGGGCTTGGACCGCGGAACTGCGGAACACGGTGACCGCCGTTGCGGACAGCGAAACGCCCGCGGGTGTCGATTACGATCGCTGGCTCGGTCCCGCGCCGAAGCGGCCCTTCAACCAACATCGTTTTCACGGCACGTGGCGAATGTATCGCGACTATGGCAATGGCGAGATCGGCGACGACGGCATTCACGATCTCGATATGGCGGCTTGGGGGTTGGGCGTGGATACCGTGCCCCGTCAGATTACCGCTCGAGGTGGCCGGATGATCCTGCACGGCCACGCCAGCGAGTATCCCGATAATTTGAACGTGACCTACGAGTATCCCGACGGCCGGCTGCTGATCTATGAAAACTATCCCTTCACGGCTTATGGGCTGCACGGATTCGATAACGGCAACGTGTTTTACGGGACGGAAGGCTACATGGTCTTTTCACGCCGAGGAGCTTTTCGCACGTTTCTAGGTCCCAAAGCGAAACCGGGACCGACCGAAGGAACGACTCAGCGGGGTGCCCGCGGTTACGCCGAACACATGGCCAACTTTCTGAACGCCGTGCGCACTCGCAACCGGGCAACCCGTTCGACTGCCGAAATCGCTCACCGCAGTTGCGCGCTGGTGCATTTAGGAGAAATCGCCTTCCGCACGCGCGGCCGCTTGGACTTCGATCCCAAAACAGAAAAATTCGTCGACTGCGATGAGGCGAATCGGTTGCTGACTAAGCAGTACCGAAAACCGTACGTCTTGCCTTCCGTTGGCTAGTCGTTCGGCGCGAGAACCACGAACTTGCCAGCGGTTGACGGTCTGGGGCGATATGTTACAATGTGTAACATTACAAAGTGTAACGGATGAGGATCAGATGGCACGCAAGAAGAAGCCACCGCTCAGCGGGCTCGAGAGCATCGTCATGGAGGTCGTGTGGGCGAAAGGAAGCGCCACGGCCGATGCCGTGCGCATCGAACTGAAGAAAACTCAGCAGCTTAAGGACTCAACGGTCCGCACCATCTTGCGACGGCTGGAGGAAAAAGGCTATGTCGAGCACGACGTGGAAGGGCGAACCTACGTCTATCGCCCGCAGGTCGAATCGCAACACGTGGCGACGGATGCCGTCCGTGGAATTATCGATCGCTTTTGCGGCGGATCCGTGGAGGATCTGTTAGTCGGCATGGTTGACGACAAGATTCTCACGCCCGCGAAGCTTGAGCAGCTTGCTAGAAAGATCGCCGCCGCGAAAGCGAAACGCAGCCGCAAACAGTAGCGGACAACGAAAGGACGATAGGATGATCAATCAATCTCAAGCATGGTTCCTGTTGCTCGTCGATGTGTCCATCAAGGTGGTTTTTCTGGCCTTGTTCGCGGCTGCCGGCATGGCAATTCTTCGCGTCAAGAACAACCACATCCGGCATCGCGTCTGGACGGTCGTATTGCTAGGCATGTTGCTGATGCCCGCACTCGTTCAAGTCGTACCGAGCCTAGCGGCCCCCTTTCCCGTACCGGCGTTTTTGAGGCGACCCACTGAATCAGTCGCTGTTTCCAAAAGCGAGCCGCGCGAACATGACCCGCCTAGTCCTGCAACATTTCTCACGCCTGGCGAAATCGAAACACTTCCCAACGTGTCTAATGAACCAACCTCGGTTCTTGTCGCACCGGCCGTGATTGCTGAGGAATCGTCAGCAGCGCCGGCAAGCAGCGGCGATACGGTTGCGGCCGATGGAGTCTCGATCGATTGGCATTCCGTTCTGCAAGCGACGTGCAGTGTGCTCATCGCGACCTATTTCTTTGTCACGTTTGCGCTGGCAATCCGTTTGCTGATTGGCATGCTCCGCGCCACCAAGTTGGCGAACAGCGCCTGCGGCTTGAACCAGGCTGATATTCAAATCGATCTGCCCCCACGCGTGTTGTTGTGTGAAAGTGATTCGATTCGCGTTCCGATCACGGTCGGCTATTGGAAGGCGCGGGTCATTCTGCCCGTGTGTTGGCGAGACTGGAGCGATGAGAAACTCGCCGCGGTGTTGCAGCACGAAATGGCACACATCGCGCGCGGCGATTGCCTGATTAACCTGCTGGCAGAATGGAACCGCCGTCTCTATTGGTTCCACCCTCTTGCCGGGTGGCTGATTCGCCGCCTGAGTGACCTCGCCGAGCGCAACTGCGACGACGCCGTGATCGCCTCCACGGGTGATCGAATCTCCTACGCCAGCCATCTACTCGAAATCGCCGCCTCGGCGATGACTCCCAACGGGCGTAAGATCCAGGCGGGGGCTTCCATGGCGCGCTCGTCGAATGTGGAAACGCGGATCGATGCGATTTTGGACACGGAGCGGCCCCTGGCGAAACGAGTCGGCTGGCGAGGCACATTGCTGCTGTTCACCCTGGTCTTGCCAGTCGTCTGGGTGTCGGCGGCACTCCGAACGGCGACTCCGCAAGAGCCGAGTGAGCCGGTCGAAAAACCACTGGCCACGGCGAAAAAAGAAGCCGCGGAACCAGAGAAAAACCAAGAGCGAGGCACCAACTCAGCTTCTGGCAAAGGAAACGACAAGTCAAAAAAACGAAACACGGCCAAGCGATTCACGGTTCGCGGTCGCGTCGTCGATTCGGATGGCAAGGCAGTGCCAAAGGCGACCGTCTACGTAGTCTACTCGGCCTACAAGTACAAGAGCACTCCTCAAGACCAGACAATTCCAGATCACGACGAGCGAGCGCGCACGAGGGCAAATGCTGAAGGTCACTTTGAGATGTCCTATGAGGGATTCTGGTTTTCGAACCGCGACGGTACAGGATTTAATGTGGTTGCCATCGCCGATGGTTTTGCCCCGGCATGGATAACGGCACGCGACACGAAAGAAATTGAAGAGCCGCTGGTGCTGCGACTTCAACGAGAAAGCCAGCCACTTGCTGGGCGAGTCGTGGACTTGGAAGGACAGCCGATACCGGGCGTTACGGTGACGCTCAAGCTGCTTGGCAGAGCCGAACCCGGCAGCGTCAACCGCTGGCTGTCCGAGCTGCCCGCGCTCCGTGCCAAAGGTCGTCTACCAACGGGAAACCAAAGCATTGGGGAGTGGGAATACCAAGGCGACGTCGGGCGTTTCTCCCTTCAAGCAGCGTTGATCGAAAAAACACCCGGGCTTTCACACCAAGTTGTCACGGGGCAGGATGGCCGATTTCAGTTTGACAGGCTCGGTAACGACCGGCTGGCCGTGTTGGAATTACATAGTCCGACCATCGTGACTTCGACGATTCAGGTCTTGACGCGGACCATGAAACCGGTTGAAGCACGCGGAATCCTCAGCACGTTGATGTTTCCCCAGTACATTGCCCGCGACCATACGTACTTCGGAACAAAGTTCGATTTTGTGGCCGCGCCGTGTCAGCCGATTGAAGGTGTCGTTCGTGACAAGGACACCGACAAGCCAGTTGCAGGCGTGCGTGTGGTTCCCTACACCCTGGTTGGCAACGGGCTTTCCGACCATCGTCGCCGAGGTGCAACCACGGATCGGCAAGGACGTTTTCGAATCACTGGGATGCCAACGGCGACAGGAAATCAACAGAGCCGAAACCAGTTGAAGGTGATTCCGCAAAAGGAGCAACCCTATTTCGCGCGCACCATCGATGTGCCGAAATCCAACGGACTGCAAACGATACAGATGGCCATGGAATTGAAGCGAGGCGTTTGGGTCACGGGACGCCTGACTGACCGCGAGACAGGTGAACCTATTAAGTACGCTTCTTTTGACTACTTCCCGCTGCTTTCCAACTCCCACGCCGAACAATACAACAACTACGATCCCAACGTTATACGAATATCCCCAAGCGGCCGTCGGTTCCGTACCGAAGAGAATGGAATGTTCCGAGTCCTGGCGATCCCTGGCAAAGGCATCCTTACCGCTCGATGCGGTGCGCCGTCAAGAAGTTACCGGAAGGGATTCGGTGCTACCGAGATCGATGTTCCCCACAGCAAGAATCGTCAGGTATTTGAAACGTACGATAGGTGTATCGTCCGGACGCATCACGCTCTACGTCTATTGGATATCGCCGAGGCCGTAGAGCGGATTGAATGCAGCCTAGAAGTCGATCCAGGCCAGTCGCTTGAGTTCGAGCTGTTCGATCCGGACGGCAAGCCGCTGGAGGGAGCAGAATGGCGCGGGCTCAAATCGGGGAGTACGGGGCGCGGCTCGGTTGAGGGGAATCGCGCCGTCCTGGGCAGTCTCGCGAAAGATTACACGCGCACGGTCATCTTCTATCATCTCCAGCGTCAACTTGGCCTGGCGGTGACAGTCAATGGAGTGCCTGATGATTTGTCGCCTCGGAAGATAAAGCTGTTGCCATGCGCCACACTGACCGGGCGCATACTCGATGCAGATACTAGTCCTGTCAATGCAGCAGAAGTCACGGCCGAGATGGTCTTTCCCAATCCACCTGAATCAATGACGGATGCCAGCGGAGTCCCGCGCGATCTTGCGTCGGCCATCGCTGGTAGTGACGGTCGGTTTCGCTACCTGGGCCTGGTGCCGGGACTCAAATTCAACATCCGAGTTAAATGGCCGATGCGCGCCGCGGAATGGACGTTGAAAGACCTGTCTGTCGAACCTGGAGAAGAAATCGATCTCGGCGACATCGATGCCAAAACGGGCAAACGTTTTTCCGAGGAACCGCCAATTCGCAAGAAGACAGACGCGTCTCCCAAGACTGACTAACGACTAACGAAGACATGCACAACAAAGAGTGCCGCCCATGAAATAGTTGCACTCGGCCATTCGTCGGCGGCACCACGACCGGAATCGGCTGCACGGACTCCGGTCATGGGATGGCCAAAGCGAATCGCAATGTTTTGGCGAGTTCGTGGCGAGGCAGCTAGGATCTAGCGCCGCCTCGTTATTGGCAAGAAGGTGCAAGGGGCTATCGAAAGCGCCGGGGTAATCCGGATTGGAGTTGGGGGCGTGGCGAACCAAACGCCGACCCAAACACTGAGATCTATCATTCAGGGTAAGGGTATTTCCTGATAGCCGCACGCAGTTTCCTAGAGTGCATTCCTCAACTCATGTTAACCTCCGTGTCCGTCTTATCTTTGGACTATCAACTGTCGATAGTTCTCATTGACAAGCCCTTGCTTGTGGCCGTGACTCCAGATCAGACCATTCTCAAGCCAAGATACCAGTTGGACGGCGGCCATCTTGTTCCCCTGACAAGCGTCGCCAAAGCATTGCAGCAGGCGGTTGACATCAGGAGAGTTTTTTTCGAAATAGCAGAGGTCTCGTTGCCTTGGCTGGCGTCGAAGCAAGGCGGGGATGCGGTTACGCCCACTGCCTGCAGCGAGGCGGGGATTCGTCCGGTTTGCAATGATGCTGAATTGACGGGAGAGGGCGCGTGAGTGAGATTGTCATGATAGGGATCGGAGCGGGGGCATTCGCTCTTGGTCTTGTGTTCGGCATTCGCATTTCCCGCGGAAACCGGGAAGACGAGAGCGGTCATTTTGCGGAGACGATCCAACTCTGGCGAGACGTTGTCAGCAAACTTGATGAAACAACGCGCCGCAACGTAGTCGAATTGGGGAGCATTCGGGAACGCCTCACCGATCTTCGGTGCTCGATCAGTAATTCGCGCATCAGCGATTCACTGAACAAGTTGCTCGACGATAGTGGACGCATTGAACAAGAGATCAACAAGCTGCGGTTGACCGTGCATGAAAGCCCGTCACCCGACCGCGAACACTGCACTGCGGGTACACACGTCAACACGCCGCAAATCAATACGCCTCAAATCACCACGCCTCAAATCACTCACGTTGAACCCGCCATTGAACAATCCAAGAAGTTCGAAGGCTCTATTTCTACAGTTCTCTCCTTTTTGACGAACGGCAGGCATCAAGAGATGCAACTCAAGGATGTGCTGAACTGCGTCTACGGAGGACTGCTAGAGTTCGTGCCGTTCCAACGCATGGGGTACGCGGCAATCGACTACAACGCCGACAGGGTAACCGCGATATGGAGCCGATCGGAGAGGCCAGTGCGATTGAGGGCCGGATACTCGGCGGCCCTGTCTAAGTCGTCACTTCAGTTTGTCGCGAAGCAAGGCCGATCCCGCGTGCTCAGTGATATACCCGCGTATTTCCGACGCCATCCCAATTCGCACTCAACGCGCCTCCTCGTTGACGAGGGGTTTCAGTCATCCGTCACGTGCCCAGTAATCGCCAAAGCGACCGTAGTCGGCTTCCTGTTCTTTTCCAGTGTCATGGTCGATGGATTCGACCGCGAGCATGTTACGTTGGCCCAGGAGACCGCAAACCAAATCGGCCAGGCTGTACTCTCAACCGCACAGGTCGCCGTCACTGTGCAATGAGAAGCATGCTACCCATCAAATTGCCGCACTGTCGTGGAGAACCGAGCCGCGAAAGCGCGGGCCCCGAAACACCGTCAGCACTTGCGCGGTCCGTTCCGTCATTCCCGCGCAGGCGGGAACCCAGGATTGGCGGGAAGGCTTGCGGTACTCCGATGCAATTGCCGTGGCTGCGCGCTCCACGAACCAAGATCGCGAAGCGATCGGCGACTATTCAGTTACGTTGCGATCCGTGAACCGATGTAGTTCGGCGAATAGTCTGCCGAAATCCGGTAGCTGGTAATGGGCGTTCAGGCCGCTGGGATTGGGTAGTACCCAGACTTGCGATTCGCCGATCTCCTTGTCTTGTCGCCCAATGACCGCTTGAGGACAAGTGAAAGCCGCGCGGTAGGCCGTGATGCCTACAAAAGCAATGCAACGCGGAGCGTATTTGCGAGCCTTGCGGGTGAGCTGTTTTCCGCCCTGAACCAATTCGTTCGTGGATAGCTCATCGGCTCGCGCTGTGGCGCGTCTGACGAGATTCGTAATCCCACAACCTATTTCCACAAGTTCGCGACCCTCATCGGGTCGTAAGAGGCGCGGCGTAATTTTCGCCACGTGCAACGCGGGCCAGAATCGATTTCCCGGTCGGGCAAAGTGATGACCCACGGCCGCCGAATACAGACTGGGGTTGATGCCGACAAAGAGTATCGCCAAATCATTCCGAAGGAGATCCGGAATCGCCTTGCCATGGGCTGATGCCAAGTCGTCCTTGGTTGGCTTAGCCCAACTTCCCCATTAGATGTCGGAAGTACCGTGTTTTCAGGGGTGGCGAGCGTGAAGTCGTCACTACATTTCAGTTTGGTTTATTTTCGGCAGGTGGAGTTTGAGGTGATCGAGGAGAATCTGTTGGTGGTCGGTTG
>JAJDEH010000148.1 GCA_029259935.1 Planctomycetota bacterium | reverse complement strand
GGCCGACGCGATCATGCTGTCGGGCCACAAGTTCAATCCGGCGATTACGTATCCTTGTTACGGCAGTGTCATTTCCAAGGAACTGGGCCCCAAGGGCGTCATGCCGCCCTACATGCAACTAGGTACGAACATCGACCGGCGTTTCGGCGGCGGGCTCGGCGGCTACCTGGGACTCGCTCACAACGCCTTCGAATTGCCCGGCGACCCCAACGCGAAAAACTTTACGGTTCGCGACATCACGCCGCCCAAGGGTGTCAGCCTCGAACGGCTCGATCGCCGCCGTCAAGCGCTGGCCTCGATCGATCAGTTCCAACGCGACGTCGAACATCAAGCCGACGCGCTGCAAGCGATCGACGACTACTATGAAAATGCGTTCAGCATGATCACGTCGCCGGAAACGCAGCAAGCCTTCGATCTGACCAAGGAAGACGACAAACTGCGCGACCGTTACGGCCGCCACACCTTTGGGCAAAGCTGCCTGATGGCCCGCCGGCTGGTCGAGTCGGGAGTGCGCTTTGTGACCGTCACCAGCGGCGGCTGGGACACGCATCGCGACAACTTCAACGGTTTGAAAAAACTGCTGCCGCCGGTCGACCAGGGCCTGCCCATGTTGCTGGAAGATCTCGAGCAGCGCGGCATGCTCGATACCACGTTGGTGGTTTGGCTGACCGACTTCGGCCGCACGCCCAAAATCAACTCCGCCGCCGGTCGCGATCATTGGTCGTCGGCCGCCTTCATGACCATGGCCGGCGCGGGAACGCCGGCGGGAACCGTCATCGGTAAGACCGACGAAGAAGGGGCCAAGCCGACCGAAGCGGAATATTATCCCAACGACGTGGCCGCCACGATTTACGCCAAGCTGGGCATCTCGCGCGACACGATCCACATCGCGCCGGACGGCCGGCCCATGAAGCTGATCGATGGCCGCGTGATCCCGGAACTGATGAGCTAGCGAGGCAGTGCCTCAGACCAATACGAGCTATCGCTCGGACTTAGTGACCCGCTCCCGCTGGTC
Source organism: Planctomycetota bacterium (assembly GCA_029259935.1). The sequence continues at coordinate 4,583 of JAJDEH010000148.1, read as the reverse complement.
GCTGAAACTTGACTCAATTGCGCAACACTTCGTGATCCAAGTAACCTAGTGCCGTGTCAACAATTTATTTCGGAATTGATCGTCACCTAACCCGTGGGCACTGCTGGGCAAGTCAGCAGTGGCACCTCAACTTTTGATCCTGGTAGAGTACTAGAATATGTTTCACGCACTTTCACGACCGGCGCAATTCGTGGCGTTGCTTGTTGTCTTCGTGTTTTGTTGTACTTCGGCGCATGCAAAGGTCGGCTTTCGCCAAGTCACGTCGACGCACCCGGTCGCCGTGCAGCGCGGCACAACCGCCGAGGTCAAGCTGCGCAGCAACTTCACCTTGGACGAAACCTACGGCGTCTACTTCAGCCGCCCGGGAATCGAGCTGACGTTCCTGGAGACCGAACCGCTCGCCGCCGCACGCAAAGGCCGCGGTTCGGCCGGAACCCCTTTTCGATTCAAAGCCGAAGTTCCCGAAAATCAACTGCCTGGCGTGTACGAATATCGTGTGGCGACCAAGCAATCGGTCTCCAGCGCGGCTCAGTTGCTGGTAACTGACTATCCGGTCGTTCTAGAAGAAACAAAGGAAAACGGCACGACCGACGCCGCGCAGGCGGTTAACTTGCCGGTCGCCATTTGCGGCATCTGTGAGAAATTTGAAGACGTCGACTGCTTTCAATTCGACGGCAAGGCGGGACAAGAACTTTCCTTTCAGATTTTCGCACAGCGAGCAACCGATCGCATTCACAGCATGGTCGTCCGTGGTCCGCGAATCTATTTGATGGACCCGATCTTGACACTGATCGCCCCCAACGGACAGGTCGTCCGGCAGAACGACAACTTCTTTGGCGGCGATTCGTTTATTGCATGCAAGTTGCCCAGCGATGGCCGCTACACGTTGGAAGTCCGCGACGCCCGTTACGCCGGCGATCAGCGATACAGTTACTGCGTGGAAATCGCCGACAAGCCGTTTGCCTATGCCGCCTTTCCCATGGCGGTGCAGACCGGCATGTCAGCCAACGTTGAAGTGATCGGCGAAATGTTGGGCGACATGGGCCCCGTGGCCATTACGGCCGACGCCGCGCAACCGTTCGGCTGGAAACGAATCCGGCTGGAAACACCCAACGGACCGACGAACCCCGTATCGCTGCTGTTCAGCCCGCATCCGCAATACATCGAAAGCGAAGCGGAACAAGGCAACAACAGCCTAGAAACAAGCAACCCCGTCAAGTTGCCGCTGGGGATCAACGGTCGTTTGGCGGACGCCGACGACGTCGACTATTACTCGTTCGATGCCAAGAAAGGCCAGGCGTTTCACTTCGAAGTGGAAGGCCGACGTCGCGGCTCGCCCATCGACAGTGTTTTGGAGATCCACGACGCCACGGGCAAACTGCTCGTCGAAGCCGACGATCTGACGAGCCTAAAAACAAAAGACAGCCGTCTGCTGTGGAAGGCGCCGGCGGACGGCACCTATTCGGTCGCCATTCGCGATCTGCACGCCCGCGGTGGTCCGCGATACGTTTACCACCTGAGAGCCGAACACGCCGAACCTGATTTTGAACTGTTCGGCGAGTACTATTACGCGATGCTCGCGCCGGGTACGCGGATGATGTGGTTCGGGCGGATCGAGCGCATGAACGGTTTCGACGGCCCGGTTGAAATTGAAGTCGACAACCTGCCGGCCGGCGTGACGGCAACTCCGGTGTCGATCCCGCCAGGCATGAACCACTGCGGCATTATCTTATCCGCCGCGCAAGACGCCGAGACGAATGCCTCGCTAGTCACCGTCCGCGGTCGAGCGAAGATCAAAACCGCTGACGGCCAAGAAAAAGAAATCGTTCGCCAGGGCCACGTGACCTGCGAGCAACAAGGCAGCGGCGGCGGCCAAGCCCGCTGGCTGATCGAAACCCAGCTAGTCGCCGTCACCAAACCGCTTGACTTGGTCCAAGTCACCGCCACGCCCGAGGAAATCAAACTCAAGCCAGGCGAGAAAGCCGAAATCGCGGTCGCCATCGAACGCGTGGAAGGCTTTGACGACGCGGTCACCCTGGCCATGTCGTTCGATTACTTCGCAAACAAGCTCGGCGAGCAATTACCGCCAGGCATCAACATGGGCGCGGCCAGCAAAGCCCGCCTCGCGGGCAACGTTCTGGAAGGCAAGATTGTCCTCGAAGCAACCGACAAAGCCGTGCCCGTGGAAAGGCTGCCCATCGCCGTACTCGCCCGAGTCTCGATTACCTTCTCGATCACGACCAACTACGCGTCGAACCCAGTCTATCTAACGGTTGAGAAACCGAAGTAAGGTCGACAAGATTGGCTTCCGTTTTTGCCGGCATCTTCCCCGCGGACGGATGGTGTTCTGCAAGCCGAGAGCCAGCACGCTCCATTTGGAGCAGGCCACAATGCGGCGAGTTGCGTTGCGAGCCCACGCAAGATGCGTCGATTAACGATTCGCCGTTAGCGCCGCCGCCACAGGCTGGGTTGGCAAGTTGAACGACGTCGTCTTCCCAAGCACGGATTGGGCAGATGTTGTAGGTGCCGAAGCAGTCCTCATCGATAGTGAGGAATCCACATGCTGGACATGCAAGCGGTATCTTTCTCGTCCTTCGGCCCAAAGTTGTCCAGGTCGCGTTTTTCGCATGGCAATTTCGTCGCTTCCACTCCGTTGCTGGTGGCATAAGCTTAGCGTATTGCCATATCAGTGGGGAAATGTGGGAAGCGTCATTGCTCATCGAGCCTTACGTTGGGAAATCTCAATGTACTCGTCGCGGAATTTCAACCACCGCTGCGCGAATTTGAGTTGGGCAGCGACCTTGCGTCGGTCGGACTTGTAGCTGCCACTCGAGCCGCCGCCCTCATCTGATTGCCACTCGTAATAAGGGAGTACTTCCCACTCGTAATCATCAGGGAGATGCATTGGATCAAGGTCTCTTTCGCCAGTAATCGAGTAAAGAAGCGAGAGAACCCAAGCGCGTTTTCGAAAAGTAAGCGTCTTGTTCTCCAACTCCTCTAGAAGCGCGGGTACGGCTTGATCGCCCATCGACAACAATCGACCCTGTGGCGAAGTTGGGCTAACAAAGTTGTGGAAATCTGGCCCGTACTCGCCGCGTACAATGCGCAAGTCGAACTGTTCGTCACGGCTGTCGAGCTCTCCGTAAAGGCTTTCAATATGCTTCTTGGCCTCCCGAGTTGCTCCAAGCTCCAAGAGGATTCGCAACGGCGGACCGTCTTCTACAAGAAGTTCAAACGGTTTCGATTGAAACACGATCAAGCCGTCTAACTCGGCTGGGTCATCAAGGACGGAGATTCTGACCGTATCGTGGTAGAACATTTGAACTTTATATTTTCCTGGTTTTCGGATATCCACGAAGTTGCGCAAATCCAACTGGCGTTCCCAAGTCTTGCCGGGTTCGAGAAACGTTTTAGAAACAACTTCGCTCCAAGCGACGACGCGATAAGGTGGCTTCCACAAAAGTTTTCCGTCTGAGTCCCAGATGTGAATACGCCACCGAAAGCCACTTCGCCGTAGCCAAATCGCCTCGTCGTGCAAGGCGACATTTTTCAGGGTCACGTCGAACACGAGCAGATCACGTGTCCCCGCTTTGAAGCCTCCCTCTGGAATGGAAACCTCGATTGCCAATGGGTCTCGTAGTTGGTCGATGCGGTAGATCGCCGTCAGGATCTCAAGATTGTCCCCCAGCCGTTCAACGATCCGTTCTTGATTGCTCCGTTCGGGGTCTCTGACTCCCAACTCATCCAAACGTTCTTTCGCCCGTACAAGCTGTTTAGCATTTTTGTTTAGCTTTTCGCTCAAGAGTTGCCGGGCTTCCATCGTACCGCGTCGGATCAACTCAGAAAGAAGCGCCTCGTAGTGAATCTCACCTCCCTTCGGGTGACGCGGAGCCGCATCTAGTTTATCTACCAACGTTTGTAAAGGGAGCTCTCGCAATGCCGAACGATCCGACGACGCCCTTCGGTCTTCCAGTGACTGGCCGGACGCCGAAGTAGGCAATAACAGCATCACACTTGCGATGGCGAAAGGGAGAAGAAATGACGATTGATTACGCATTGGTTGGGTCTCCAGTGGACGCCGCAGCTTTTCTACCAGTCCATCTACAATCTTGCTGATGGCGTTGGATTCAAGGCGCATTTCGACTATACGCTCTATTGCTTTCTGCACTTTCGGGTTTGAAACCTGTATCACGGCGGCGATTTAGAGTGATGGATCTGCACCTCGTCAATTGCATTCCTCAATTCCGTCACGTCTGACATCGAAAAAGTCTGCTTGGACAGCGTCAGTTTTTTAAGGGATGTCAGATTCTTGAATATGGGAACAGCATCACTCGTAATATGAGTAGCCGAAACATCAAGCTCTTTCAAGTTCTTTAATTCAGCAAGACTCTTCAATCCCTCATTTGTGACTTGCGTAAGAGATAGGTCTAATACCTGAAGATGAGTGTGATCCCTGTGGGGTCAGTTTTTTGGCGTTTTTGGCCGTTCAGGTTGCTGGAATGTAGGCGGAGTTTGGAAGTGGTATTTGAGAAAGAGGCATCCTTCGCGAGATTGGAGTTATCACAGTTCCAGTTCGCGTGGCA
>JAJDEH010000147.1 GCA_029259935.1 Planctomycetota bacterium | reverse complement strand
TTCGCGGCATGGCGCGGTTCACGGCCGCCTACACACGGCCCGACGGTCTCGCTCCCGTGTGGGGTGATACCGATGACGCGCGCGTGCTTCCCTTCGGCGGCCAGCCCATCAACGACCATCGCTATTTGGCTGCGATAATCGACGCCGCGTGGAACGACGCACCGGCCAGCGGCCCGCATGCTGAACCGCTCGATGAAGTACTTTGGTCGTTGGGAACGGAGGCGTGTCGAAAGATTGAAGGATCGTCGTTATCCGGTGACGAAATATCGCCGATCAAGTCGAGCGGATTCGAACAAGGCGGCTATTTCATTATGCGGAACTCCGTCGACTATGTGTTTATCGACTGCGGGCCGGTCGGCACGGCGGGGCGCGGCGGACATGGACACAATGACTGCCTGTCTTTTGAAGCGGCACTATGCGGCCAGCCGCTGTTTGTCGACTGCGGCAGCTATGTCTACACGCGTTGTTTTCAGCAGCGAGACGAGTTTCGTTCAACGGCCTATCACAATACTCCCATGGTGGATGGCCAGGAGATTAACCGATTCTTCAGTCCCCGAAATATCTGGCGGTTGCACGACGACGCGCGGCCAACCGCGTGGCGTTGGGAAACCGGCGACCGGCAAGACGTTTTCCAAGGCGCGCACTCCGGTTATCAGCGATTGGCGGAAGCAGTCCTGCCAATTCGCACCATCACGCTGGACCACCGCGATCATGTGTTGCAAGTTCAAGATGACTTTGACGGGGCGGGCCGGCACGACGTTCGCATTCCACTGCATCTAGCGGTTGGAGTCACGGCTGATGTGATCGCGGACGGTCGCCTGTTGCTGCGTTCTCACACGGGCGACTTCTTGTTGCAGTGGGGATCCTCTGAGTTCTGGAATTTGGAAATCACTTCCGCTCGCGTCTCGCCGAGCTATGGCGTCGTGCAGGCGAGTCAGCGGCTCTGTTTTTATCGTTCCGGGGAATTGCAGAGTCTCGTTGTTCGCATCTCGCCGGTTGCTGTTCGATGTGCGGACGAAACGAAAACGCTTTGATCGCGGAGCGATCAGCGACTCTCCTCAACCGCTAGGCGGGCTTGGTTTGGGCATCTACAATTGGTGGTTTGATGCACATTGAAATCATGTCCCGTTGAGTTGGAAAATGTCCGAGAAATTGAACAAGTTTAGTAGCCGAATTACGCAGCCCAAAATCCAAGGCGCGTCGCAGGCCATGCTGTACGGCACGGGGATGTCCGAAGCCGACATGGATCGCGCGCAGGTCGGTATCGCCAGCGTCTGGTACGAAGGAAATACTTGCAACATGCACCTGCTGGATCTGGCCAGCAAAGTCAAAGAGGGCGTGGCCAAGGCGGGACTGGTGGGAATGCGCTTCAACACGATCGGTGTCAGCGACGGCATCTCGATGGGAACCGAAGGGATGAGTTACTCGCTGCAGTCGCGCGATCTCATCGCCGACTCCATCGAAACCGTCATGGGCGGCCAATGGTACGACGCTCTGATTACTCTGCCCGGTTGCGATAAGAACATGCCGGGCTGCCTGATCGCCATGGGACGTGTGAACCGGCCGGCGATCATGGTCTATGGCGGGACCATCAAGCCGGGCTGCACTGCCTTTCGCGATAACGAGCACCTTGATGAATCGACGCCGCGCGACATTGTGTCGGCCTTTCAGTCGTATGGTGAGTTTCTGGCGGGCAAGATCACCGAAGAACAACGCCGCGAAATCGTCCGCAACAGTTGTCCGGGGGCGGGGGCCTGTGGCGGAATGTACACGGCCAATACGATGGCCAGCGCCATCGAAGCACTGGGCATGTCGTTGCCGTACAGCGCCTCGATTCCCGCCGAGTATCCGGAGAAGCTGGCGGAATGTGTGCATGCGGGCGAAGCGATTCGCAATTGTCTTCAGCAAGACTTGAAGCCTCGCGACATCATGACCCGCGAGGCGTTCGAGAATGCGATGGTCGTGGTCATGGCGCTGGGCGGCTCGACCAACGCCGTGCTGCACTTGATTGCCATGGCCCGTAGCGTGGATGTTGAGTTGACGATCGATGACTTTCAGACAACCAGCGATCGGATCCCGTTCCTGGCCGATCTGAAACCGAGCGGCCGCTTTGTGCAAGAAGATCTCCACAGCGTTGGCGGAACGCCGGCAGTGATGAAGTATCTGCTGGAAAAGGGACTGCTCAACGGCGACTGCATGACCGTGACCGGCAAGACACTGGGAGATAACATCGAGCCGCTGCCCGGACTGAAGGAAGGCCAGACGGTCGTCCAGCCGATTGAGAAGCCGATCAAGTCGTCAGGGCACATTCAAATTTTGAAAGGGAACCTGGCACCGGAAGGCTCGGTCGCCAAGATTACGGGCAAGGAAGGGCTGAAGTTTGCCGGACCGGCCAACGTTTTCGATTCGGAAGAAGATATGCTCACGGCGCTGGAGCAGAAAAAAATCAACGCTGGCGACGTGATCATTATTCGTTACGAAGGCCCCAAGGGCGGACCGGGAATGCCCGAGATGCTGACGCCCACATCGGCCATCATGGGCGCGGGACTGGGGAAGGACGTGGCTCTAATGACCGACGGGCGATTTTCCGGCGGCTCGCACGGGTTCATCGTGGGACACGTCACTCCGGAGGCGCAAGAAGGCGGTCCGCTGGCTTTGGTGCAAAACGGCGATCAAATCACGATCGACGCTGAAAGCAAACGAATCGACATGGACGTCAGCGACGAAAAACTGGCCCAGCGGCGAGCTAATTGGACATCACCCGCGTACAAAGCAACGCGCGGCACGCTGTACAAGTACATTAAAAATGTAAAATCGGCGTCCGAAGGCTGCGTCACCGACGAATAGCGGCTTGTTGGCGAAAATCCCCAGCATTTAGTCTGCTCATAGGCAAAAACTCGTTCATCTAGAGTCAAGTACTAGCGACCAGCGGGAGCGGGTTATCAGATCCGAGCGGTAGCTCGTAATTGGTTCGAGGCCCTGCCTCGTTAGAACCTCGATATCGCTCCTTTCCGGACGAATAGGATAAAAATCTTGCAGCGAACCTCGGATTGCAAGACGTCGGCGTTCGCTTGGCCTTCCTTTATTCGAGTGCATGGACAATATGGCAGATATCGAATTCATTGAACCAGCCACCGCCGAGAGTGACGAAGACCAGCTCATAGACCTTGAATCGGCGGCCCCGCATGGTGAACCGTGCGACGCGTGCGGCTGTCCAGTCGAACCGTTGGATAAGTTTTGCGTGGCTTGCGGCAATCCGAATCCGGCCGTGCAGGCTGGCATACCGACGGTGGTCCAAGCCGACATTGTGGAACAGGCCGCCCCGCCCGTCGCGCCCCAGCAAGACGAAAAGCACAAGTACTTTCGCTGCAAAGGGTGCGGCAGCGAAGTTGCCACCGACCCCGATCAACGCAGTTACGTCTGCCCGTTTTGTGATTCGACTTATGTTGTCGAATTCTCGCGGGAACACACCGGACGGCAGCGGCCCGAGTTCATCATCGGCTTCTCGGTCACTCCCGAACAGGCCCGAGGCAAGTTTGAAACGTGGCTTGGGCAAAACTCCTGGTTCCGGCCGGGAGATTTGAAAACGCAAAGCGTGGCGGAGAAACAGCGCGGCGTCTATTTGCCGTTTTGGTCGTTTTCGATGCTGGCTCAAAGCAGTTGGTCGGCCAGCATTGGCGAATATTGGTATCGCACCGAGACCTATACCACCACCGACTCGAAAGGCCGCATGGTCACCCGAACGCGCCAAGTTCGCGAAACAGAATGGTGGCCGCTGAGCGGCAATCATCATCGTTACTACAACGCATACATGGTTTCCGGCAGTCGTGGCTTGTCACAAACTGACGCCGATCGCATCAAGCCGTTCCAACTGCCGGCGCTGCGACGATACGAACCGTACTACTTGGCCGGGTGGATGAGCGAAGAATACTCGATAGATCGCGACGAAGCACTGGCCATCAGCAAGCAGACTTTCTACGAGCGCGAACGGCAGAACATCAGCGCGCTGTTGCCCGGCGACACGCACCGCTCGTTGAATTTGCGGACGCAATTTGGGGAAGAGAGTTCCGACCTTTGCCTGCTGCCGATTTATGTACTCAGCTATCGTTACCAAGACAAGTTGTTTCGCTTCTTGGTAAACGGACAAACCGGCAAGGTGGCGGGTGACAAACCGTGGTCTCAAAAACGCATCGCCGCGTTTGTCATTGGAATCATCTTGTTGATTTTGTTGATTGTCCTCGGCGTGCTCGCGGTGTCCGGCGCGATGGGGGCAATGCAATGAGCGACCTGCTGGAAAAGTGCGCCGTCTGTTTGGCCGTGTTGGACGAGGAGGATCTGTTCTGCGCGAACTGTGGCCGAGAAGCGCCGGACCGCAAGGCTCAAGAACACACGCCCGCGACCCAAACCTCCACCCACAACTTTAACTGTGGTGGTTGCGGGGCTTCGATGAGTTATGATGCCTCGGCCCGAACGTTGCGCTGTCCGTTCTGCGGTTCGGAACGTCTGGAAAAACAAAAGGAAGGCAAGACACTCGCGCCCGAATGGATCGTGCCCTTTGCCGTCAGTCACGAGCAGGCCGTGGCCACGATGCGTGAGTTTTTGGGTACCGGTTTCTGGCGGCCCGGCGATCTGGCCCGCACCGCCGTGGTAACTCACATGACGGCGGTCTATGTTCCTTATTGGGTTTTCAGCGCCCGCACGTTTACCTACTGGTGTGCCGACACTAATCAGACTCCACCAGGAGCACGCGGCGACTGGCGTCCCATGGCGGGTGAACATCGCGGCACCTATTCCGGTGTCCTCATCGGCGCCAGCAGCACATTAACTCCGGGCGAAACTTCGGCGATTTGCCCGTTCGAGTTGAATCAAGCCAAATCACCAGAAGAGATCGATACCGAAAACTACATCGTCGAGCAATTTCGCGTCCAACGCAAATACGCGCGTCCGCTGGCGAGAAACACTTTGGAGCGTTTCGAGCAGCACTCCTGCATGAAGTATGTGCCGGGCCGAGCCCGCAACATGCATGTCAATGTCCGCCTGGAAGGGCTTTCCAGTGTCCCGGTCTTAGTGCCCGTGTGGGTGATGGCCTATGGCTACAAGGGTCGGATTTTTCGCTTCCTGGTGAACGGGCAGTCGGGCCGATCGACGGGACAGGCTCCGTTCTCGAAGAAAAAGTTGTTCATGATCATCGGCATCGTGCTGCTGGTCATTCTGGCGATTCTGCTTTGCGTTGGAGCATTCGGCGGTTTGGCCGCCGCGACCGGTGCGGTGGTCGACAATCCGTTCACACGGCTGATTGCAGGCCTGGCCGGTGGTTTTGCGAACATGGGAGCAGGTGAGCTTTTTTGGAGCTGGCTGAGTCTGCTATAACGAAGCCTGACCCAATCTTACGAACGGACTCCCCCTTATGCCGCGCGAACCCTTGTATTCGTCTGATCAGCCAGACGAGGAAGAAGATCGTCAGTTGCGCCCGCAGCGCATGGACGACATGATCGGCCAGCGCGACGTGATGGAACGGCTGAATATCGCCATCAATGCGGCGATGAAACGGGGCGAACCGCTGGGCCACGTGCTGTTCGACGGCCCGCCAGGCTTGGGCAAAACGACGTTCGCGACTTGCATTCCGCGCGAACTGGGTGTCGGTGTGCAGTTGGCCAACGGCGCGGGTTTGAAAGCACCCAAGGATCTGCTGCCCTATCTGACCAATCTCACGCAGCAGAGCGTACTCTTTATCGACGAAATTCACCGCTTGCCCAAAGCGGTCGAAGAGTATCTGTATACGGCCATGGAGGATTTTCGCATCGACATTGTGTTGGGCGATGGTGTCAACGCGCGCACGATCAGCATGGACGTCCGCCCGTTCACCATGATCGGCGCGACGACCCGGGCCGGGATGCTCTCCAGCCCGCTACGCGAACGCTTTCAAATCCGCGAGCACTTGAGTTTCTACGATATTCCGGAAATGACCGAAATTGTTCGGCGGAGCGCCACGAAGCTGTCCGTCGAAGTCGTCGACGACGCCGCGCAACTCATCGCCCATCGCAGCCGCAGCACCCCACGTATCGCCAACCACCGGCTGAGTTGGGTTCGCGATTATGCCGAGAGCCGGGCCGACGGCAAGATAACGCTTGAGGTCGCGGTCGCGGCCCTCACCATGGCCGAAATCGATGAACTCGGTTTGGACAAACAAGACCGCCAGTATTTGCAAACACTGATACGTGTCTTCGGCGGCGGTCCGGCCGGTTTGAACTCAATCGCCGCCACCATGAATATCTCGTCCGACACGCTAGAAGACGAGGTCGAGCCTTTCTTATTACGCAGCGAACTGATCGTCCGCACGCCACGCGGCCGCATGGCAACGCACAAGGCCTTCGATCATCTGAAAATCGAACCGCCCTCCGGCGACGACGGCAACGGCCAACAGCGGCTGTTTTGACGTTTGTCGCTGATCGCTCCGCGATCA
>JAJDEH010000146.1 GCA_029259935.1 Planctomycetota bacterium | reverse complement strand
GGCCGCGGCGGAATGGGCGTGGTCTACGAGGCGGAACAGCAATCCCTGGGCCGGCGGGTCGCATTGAAGTTACTGCCGCGCCAGAGGACCGGTGACGCTTTGGTGCGCTTTCGGCGCGAAGCCCGGGCGGCGGCTCGCATGCACCACACCAACATCGTGCCCGTGTTTGACGTCGGCAGCGACGGCGAGCACGACTTCTACGCCATGCAACTGATTGCCGGCCAAGGGCTTGATCAGGTCATTTACGATCTAGGCCGTTTGCGCGAAGACAAGTCCTCCCAAACAGCGAACTCAGGACGCTGGAATGACGGAAAAAAGAAATCCGCGGCCAAGCAGGATACGGCATCCGCGGGCAGTATCGCGCAATCGCTTGTGTCGGGGCAGTTTCGCATGGACCGCTGGGGCGAGAGCAGCCAGTCCGCAAGCGCGCCGGCACTGCGACAACAGGAACCTGCGTCGAAAGCGGAAGCGGCCGAGACGATTGCCGTGCGATCGCGATCCGCCACAACCGCCACACTGCCCGGAAATAAAGATCTGTCGACCGCGGAGACGAATCGTCGTTCCTACCATATGAGTGTCGCTCAGCTTGGATATCAGGCGGCCAGCGCCCTCGCTTACGCGCATGCCCGGGGCATTATTCATCGCGACATCAAACCCTCCAACTTGTTGCTCGATACCGCCGGTACCGTGTGGGTGGTCGACTTTGGGCTGGCAAAGACAGGCGATGAAGGCGTGACGCATACGGGAGACTTGTTGGGTACGATCCGCTACATGTCTCCCGAGCGATTCAAGGGAATGTGTGACGTGCGGGCGGACGTTTATTCGCTGGGACTCACCCTTTACGAACTGCTCACCCTCAAGCCCGCATTTACATCGACCGATCAGTTGACGCTGATCGAGCGGATTAGCAACAGCGAGGCCAAGCCGCCGCGCGCGGTGGATCCCGGGATCCCGCGCGACCTGGAAACGATCGTTCTGAAGTCGATCGACAAAGACCCCAAACGCCGCTATCAGTCGGCCGACGACTTGGCCGAAGATCTGGACCGCTTCGTTAAGGACGAACCGGTCCTGGCGCGTCGATTGTCACCCATGCAGAGATTTCATCGCTGGTACCGTAAGAATCGTAGTTTGGCGGTGTCCCTCATTGCCTTGTCTCTGTTCCTCGTTGTGGGTGCTGTTGGTGCCTCGGTCGCCGCTGTCAGTTTCAAGTCGCTAGCGCAGCACAATCTGCGGCTTGCCGATGAAAAATCGGATCTTGCGAAACTCGAATCGGCGGCAAAAGCGAAGGCCCTCACCCTGGCCGCCGAACGCGAGCAGCAGCGCCGAGCGGCCAGGGAGTCCGAACAGCGTGAAATCGCCTTGCGGCAAAACGAAGAACGTTTGCGTCAGACGGCGGAGGATGCGACAGATCGCGAGTTGCGTCTTCGGTACCTGGCGGAAATGGCAGCCGCCGGGTACGCGGCTGAGAATTCGACCCACTTCAAGCCCATCGCGCGGCGAATTGAGCCCTGGTCGCCGGAGGCGTTCGGGCGGGATCTCCGCGGTTGGGAATGGCACTATCTGAATTCCCTCGGAAAGCGGAGTCGGCTTGCACTTCCACTGACCCGCGGCCCGGCATTGATCACGTCCTGGAGTCCAACGGGTTCAAAAGTCGCGGTTGTCGGAACGTTCGATAATCGAGTCCGCATCCTAGATGCCAACACGGGATGGATTGTTAGGACACTAGAGCACAAGAGAGCTGAGACACGAGAGCGGATAACGGTGAGATCGTTGTGTTGGGGCCGTGACGCCAAACGGCTGTTAATAGGAGACAGGTTCGGGGCAGTCCACCTGTGGGACCTTTCCGACAATGATTTGCGACCGTTATTTGAACTTGAAAACAAGGTCCCTGTCAGGTCGATCGCTTGGAGTCCCGATGGAGAGATCGTAGCAGCGGTCGGCGCTGATATTTCGGTGCGCTTCTGGCGCCTTCGCGATCGCCATTTACTACGGAGAGTCCATCACACGAACGGACTTGGTGATAGGATGGAGGCGGCTTGGAGTCCCGATGGAAAGAAGTTGGCGATTACGGGTAATCGCACACTTCTGATCGCGGTTGACGAAGCAACCGACCTACAACATCTCGATACTTCAGGTGACGTTTGTCTGTGCTGGGGGCCACAGGGTCAGTTTATCGCGACGGCAGGTGCGACAGGAACGATACGCCTTTGGGACGCAGTAACTCGAATGGAGAAAGGGACGCTATCCGGACACCAAGGGGCCGTTTATGGCCTCGCTTGGCATCCGGATGGAACTCAAATTGCATCCGCTGGCTACGGTGACGCGACGATTCGGATATGGGATGTACGATCGGAGGTAGAACTCGCGAACCTGCGCGCCCATGAAACCCATGCCATGGATGTCGACTGGAGTCCAGATGGTACTGAACTGGTCAGTGGCGGATGGAAGGGTAATGTTCACGTTTGGAATGCGGCGCAAGTAACAAGACCTCTGCATTACCGAAGCCATGCTTCGGTCTCTCGGATTGTCAGCAGTCGGGATACTCGCCGAGTACTTGCCCTTGACAAAAAAGGGCTCTCCGTAGTGGGTGTCGATGGCGAAGAACTTCTGCGTCAAGACGGACGATTCAGTTCCGCAGGCTGGGCTGATGGTGGCAAAAGCTTTTGGACCTTCACGAATGATAGCCACCTGATATTTCGTAACGCCAATACGGCAACCATCGTGCGACAGCAAGTGCTGAGGCCTAAAACGTACTTACGGCTGGCCCGGAGCCATGACGGCCGTTTGATGGCCAGCATCCACCAAGACGGAACCATTAATTTGCGGGAAAACACAACCGGAACGCTGCGGTGTTCGTTGCGCCCAAAGCACGAGATTCACATGATGGATATTGCCTTCAGTCCAGATGATTCAAAAGTCGTGTTTTTAGGAAACGCGGAACAGTACGTCGTAGACACCGTGACAGGTGCTGTCCGCAGCAACCTCGTACAATTTGATACGGGGCAACGCTACTCGCCGGCTTGGTCATCGGACAGCAAAAGGCTTGCCACTGGCAATGCGAGTTCTTTCGTCCGTGTGTTCGACTTCGGGCCAACACCGTCGATCCGCAATATGCATGGACATACTGGCCATTCGCTGGCAGTGTGCTGGAGCCCGGACGGCTCGCGACTTGCTTCGGGCGGAAGTGATGGCACAGTCAGGGTCTGGGACACTGCGAGCGGTCGGTTGATTCTGAGCTTGCGTGGGCACGTGGGACCCGTAAACAGCATCGTCTGGGACATCGATGGCCGGTACATTCTTTCCGGGGGGAATCATGGAATTCGGATTTGGGATGCTACAGCGAGCTATCGGGCACAACAGTCGCCGATCCTGCTGGCCGATGTTGCACGTCGACTAGAATCGAACCCTCGGGATCTCGAAGCTTTGCAGCTCGAGGTGGAGATCCGATCGCGACAAGGCCAGGAACAGGAAGCCGAGTTGGCCGCGGAGAAGCTGACTCATCAACTAAGTTCACGTCTCGAAAAAGAGACGAGTCACATCCTGGCCGGAAGGCTGGCCATGCTGTTGGCGGACTGCAAGAAAATCAATTGGAGAGTGCTTTCCCCTGATCGCGTGGAGTCAAAAGAGGGAGCTGTGTTGACTCAGCTTGAGGATCAGACGATTCTCGCCGGCGGCCGCGTGGAAACTCGTGATGTGTACTACTTGACGTTTACCATGAGTGAGCCCGTGGGAGCAATTCGACTTGAGACGATTCCACATCACTCGCTTCCCCAGGCGGGCAGCGGCAGATCTCCGCAGGGCTTGTTCAATCTCGCGGAATTCCGCGTCTGGACGCGTGACAATCCGATGAACAATGGAAATACGCGTTGGAATTTTGTCCAGTTGTCCAGTGCCGTGGCCGATTATACGGCACCCGGTAGCTCGATCGAAAACGCGATTGATCAGAATTCTGGAACTCGCTGGAAAGTCAGTCCCCTGCTGTTTTCACCGCACCACGCCATCTTTGAACTAAAGGAACCGCTTGCCAGAGACGGAAACTGGCCGTTACGAGTTGAGTTCGAACAACTTTGGCCACTGGGCCGTTTTCGTCTTTCCGTGACGGAGGATCCAGCAGCATCCTTCGCTACCCGCATACGGAATGAAGTGACCAAGGAAGGACGAAATGGGTATAGCGCGCTGGCGGAGGTCTACGCGAATCAAGGCCAGACCTCCGCAGCTCTCGACGCCCTTAAAACGTTGCTCGAACAGACGCCGACACGCGAGCAGAAGCAAGATGTGATAACAGAAGCCTCGCGTTGGTCCGGGCGCTTGGGCGACCTGATCGGCCTCGACATGGACGGGAATGTAGTCGACTTCCGCGACAAGTGACGGGCGGTGATTGGGCGTCACTGGAGGCGTGCCGTTGTTGATACGGCCGACGCCGTATCGTCCCCTCGAACCCGCGAAGGGGCATGTGCTGCCGCACAACGATGCGAACTTCTACCTGAGCCGCTTCGTGTGTTAACCGAGCAGACCGCCCCGTTGGTCATGGACACGGCTTACCTGGGCGGTTGGTGGCTCAACGGACGCCAGATTTCGCCCACGCCCACCTGAATCTTGCGTTATCGTGATTCTCGTAAGTGCCCGTCCAATTCTTGGTACGCTGGAGCTACGGTTTTTCTACTCAGCATTGATATGTCGGGAGTTCAAGCATGTTTGCAGTTGGCGGTACGCTCATTGTGTTCACCGTGTCGCTGGTCGTGATTCGGATCGCCACGGTCGGATTGGCCATGACCGGAGTTTCGAAGGATCTCGCTCAATTTCAGGCGGTGTCGGCGTTTACGGGGTCCGGCTTTACCACCAAGGAGTCCGAGGATATTGTCAACCATCCGTTACGGCGACGAATTACCACGCACTTGATGCTACTGGGCAACGTCGGCGTCGTCGTGGCGATTCCCTCCGTCGTCTTGTCCTTTTTGAACACAGGGGGCAGCGAAAACTGGACCAGCCGAGTGACCGTACGCCTTGGTGTGCTGGCGGGAGGCCTACTGCTGCTGCTGCTCATCGCCAGCAGCCGGTATGTGGAACAAATCATGTGGAGCGTCACGACGTGGGCTCTGCGCCGTTTGGAAGGAGTCCAAGTACATGACTACACGCGGCTGTTGCGAGTCGCGCACAACTACGTAATTTCCGAACTACAACTGCGCGAGGGAGATTGGCTCGCCGGCCACACGCTGGAACAGTTACGTTTGGCCAATGAAGGTGTGTTGGTGCTGGGGATTGAGAAGCCCAATGGCGAATACCTTGGTGCCCCGCGTGGACACACTCGCTTGGAACCCGACGACTGCTTGATCCTGTACGGACAACAGACGGCACTGCTCGATCTCGACGAGCGCTGTGCCGGCATGGAAGGCAACGTCAAGCACATGCTGGCCGTGACCCGTCAGATGGAGGTCATGGAAGAGGAAATGAAAGTCGAGTCGGCAAGCGAGACCGAACTGGAGAAGCCGTCTGGCTAAGTTCCAGTTTTGCACTAATGGAACGCTATCCGGCGAGAGTCGCCAAGTAGGTGAGCAGGCTGGTGCAATTGTCGGCGGGGGGCGTTGCGGGCGACACCTTTGATAATTTGTCTTCCCAGCTATTTCGGCGTAATGT
>JAJDEH010000145.1 GCA_029259935.1 Planctomycetota bacterium | reverse complement strand
ATCGTCCAGCACCAACCTCCAAAACTCCTCTCTCTCAACCGACCGCTTCGATCTCGCCATCGCAAAGCTCCCAAGTTCGAGGAAACGAAATCCTCTAACCTAACCCACAAAGCAAGATGTACTTCACCATCCGCTCACGTTCGACCGATGAAGGATTTGATTGCGCCAAAAATACCAAGAATGCGATCACCACGAGTTCGAAGTAAATTGCGTTGTATCATGTTGACGGCGCATGGCGACCGCGAGCAGTAACGGCGTGCATCGAAATGTGAGAATCTGAAGCGATTGCTTAATGCAATTGCGCACTTGGCTTTATACAACGCGGGGCGTGACGAGTAGCGTCGCCTGCGAATTGCAGACTCTTTTTCGCTAGCCAAGAACAGCAAGACAGTGATCTACATGAAATTTGGCGTATGGAGATCGGATAAAGTTTGAGCTTGCCCTCGTGTGAAGCCGGCGTGTTCGAGGCGTTTGATTCGGTTTTCGCTCATTGCGTGCATCAACTCGCGAAAGGCTTCGTGGCCGCGGGCAACCGACGTAGGTTCGGTCCCTCTCGCGGCCAAGATCGTAAGTCCGTCTTGCAATGGCTTTGGTGCACCGCCAACATCGGCTAATGTCGCAGCTCGGCGACGAACCGCGGCTTCCAATCTCGTGTAGAGCGACTCATCGTGTGAAAGCGCGTGGCGGACGTGAATCAGGCCGAAGTGGACGTGGCGCGTTTCGTCGTTGCGGGCTCGGCGGACGACTTCGGCGGTCACTTCGTCCGGTGCGTGGTCTTCGATGAATTTGAGCAAGTCGAGAAACGTTCCTTCGCCGAGTACCGACAGCAGGAATGCCGCCTCGGTGAAATCGCCGAGTTCGAGCAATGACAACAGCGACTGTGACGTGGTGACGGACGAGATGCCCAGTCCACCCCCGCCGACACGCGCCCGTTTCAGAAAGACATCGATGTGCCGCGCTTCGTCGGCCATTTGGGTTGACAGAAACATGGCGACTTCCGCGTAGGCTGGGTGGATTCGCGCGATGAACTTTGACGGCAAGTACAACGCCGATAGTTCGTTTTCGGCGAGGAAGGTAAAGACTTGGCCGAGTGCGCGTTGCAGTGCATCGGGAAGCGTCGGGGCCTTGTCCCATGGAATGTCGGCGTTCGCATTCCACTGCGCGGAAACCGCCTGGTCATACAACTTGGCAATTTCCGGTGGCGCGACGTGATCGCGATCGATCAAGGAAAAAGGATAGCGGGGTCCGCCAGGTTCAACGCGAGCGCCTCGCGGCGCGAATCCGGTAACCGGGTCGGCGTGCTCCGGCATTGGCACACTGTTCAATACATCCTCTGCCAACAATTGTCCGTCGTGCATCGGTAACTGCATGCCCGCTTCACGATCGCCCAAAGGAACGGAAAACGAACCGCGACGAACCAAGTGCCGCTCATAACCCTGCTCCGTCTCCTGCCGCTCAAGGTACTCATGATGTTCAACGCGGCACCACGCTGGCAAATCATCTCGCAACGGCTCATTCGTCGAATTGACCGCCAGCACCCCACCCGGCTCAATCAAATCCAACGCCGGCCTAAGCAGCGCAAGCAGTCCGCCCCCCAGCGACAATTCGCCGCCATCAATCGCCACGGCTGCTTGGTCATGACTCATGAGATCACTTTTCCTCGCTCATTGCCGTGCGTAAACTATCGTAGCCTTCTTCGCGCGGGGGGCGCCACTCTTTGAGGCCTTCTAGTTCTAACAGGCGGCGGTGTTCGGGGTTGTCCCACTTCATGGCAAACAGCGCTTTGTTGAAACGTTCCAATTTGCCGGGGTCGAGCGTGGGCAGGGCGTCGAACATGCAGTGGTCGAACGGGGGTGTCGTCCACAGCGACTCGATGAGGTTAGAGTCGATGTGGCCAGCAGATTGTTCGAGGACCCAAATCAGGTCGCCAATCGTGCCGGCTTGGGCTCGGCCGTCGCGGAGCGCTTCGAGTACTTCCAGCTCGCTCCGGCCGGTGTCGCCGTGTTTGCCAACATCGCTGTCAAACTTGAGCAAGTTGACTCTGTCGAGGTCGACGCCTTCGGCGCGCAGGAAATGAAGCGGTAGGATGCGGGCTTGCGTTGAGTCGCGACTGCCGACGGCCAGCGTTTTTCCTTCCAAGTCCTTCAGCTCTTTGATGCCGGCGTCACGGCGGACGATGACGCGGGCGCGAAAATCCTGGTCCGAGTCGCGCATGCCGAGCGAGATCGTTTTGTTATCCGATTGCTGCTGGACGCGGACGTGGGCCAGCGGTGTGTTCCAGGCGATGTCGATGTGGCCTTTGAGGAGCAGTTCGACTTGTCGCTCGTAGTTCGAGAACAGCACGAAGTCCATGGGTGCGCCTTCGGCCTGGAAATGGTCGCGGATGCCTTCCCAAATGCTAACAACCTTCGGGTCGTAGGCGACCGCGCCAAGCAAGATTGTTTCGTCGTTCATGAATGTCCTTTCAATGTCAACGTAGCACAGGCTGCCACGGTTAAAACAACGGCAGTCCCGTCAACGCGCGGCCGACGAATTCTTTCAGGTGGTCAACCGTCGGTGCCATCACCCAGCCAGCTCGTGCGTCGCGAAACATTCGTTCTACTGCTAGGTGCTTGGAAAAAGCCGCGCCGCCGCAAGCCTTCATCGCGAGATCCGTAACTTCAATCGCTGCTTCCAACGCGGCCAAGCGCGACTGCAACACGAATAGCGGCGTTTGTTCATCGGGCTGATCCATCGCACGAACCGTGTGAGCGAGCAGCGCCCGCGATTGTTCCGTGCGAACGCTCATTTCCGTCACGCGAGCACGCAGGTTAGGCAAGTCGCGGAGTTTCATGTCGTCGGGTTCGAACGAAGCGCTGGTCAAATGGCCGGTAGTCGCGGCAATCGCCGCTTGGCACAAACCGTTTGCCATCGCCGCGGTGCCGACGCAGAACCAGGGCAAGACGACTTCGAGCATCATCTTCGCGCCTTCGCCGTGCGCGGTCAGCAACTTGGATTCCGAGACCTTGGCATCGTCAATTTCAACCGGCGACGAATCGTTGCCGCGCAATCCGAGTCCATCAAATCCACCGGTGACTTTAACCCCATCGGCCTCGCGATCGATAACGTACAACGTCGATTCGAGCGGCGAACTCGCGCCAGGCATTTGCGCACTGGAGACGTATGAGTTCGCGTGGTTCGCCGACGTAACCCAAGATTTGTTTGCACTTGTGACAA
The DNA here is from genome assembly GCA_029259935.1 of Planctomycetota bacterium. The sequence goes on along the minus strand of JAJDEH010000145.1, from coordinate 29,241 downwards.
GGCAGCCGTTGGACGCTTCGAATTTGGACACCGGCGCCCAGAATTGCGATCGCGAACCTCGTTCCGAAAACGCCAACGTGGTCAGGTGTTTTCCCGCCGCGACGTCACTGAGCAACTCCGCGCGAGGGGCCAGCGTGTTGGATGCAACAAAGGCCTGCGATGCCGTCACGTGCATCACATAGATCATCGCGGTCGATGGACAAGCGGCGGCCAAATTCTCGACGACCGCCGCAAACGTTCGCGGTGGCTGTCCTTTGCCGCCAAACTCTGTCGGAATGCAAAGTCCCAAAAATCCTTGTTCGCCGAGTGCCGTGATGGCTTCGCTGGGGAAACGGGCTTGCTGGTCTACTTCTGCCGCGACTGGCGACGCTGTCTGCTGTGCTATCTTTTTCGCCGAGTTGACGAGGTCTCTGCCGGTTTCATCGAGTTGATAAAAGCTTGTCATTGTTTGGTCTGGAGAAATGTATTACCGGTTGCGATCAATCAATCGGTTGTGCATTAGTGGACGAAGTAACATTTTTGCACGGAATACAGCCTATTGAAAGCACCACGTTGAAACCGAGTAGATCGCGTGTGCCGTTTAACGACAAAACCGGAGACTCGATAGCATTCGATATCTCCGGTTTGCCGAGTGGAATTTCTTCCGCCTATCCAGGGAACTAAAAATGCCAGTTGACAATGTACTCGACGGAATCGAAAAACTCGCCGTCGGCAGCCGGTCCGCCGACGTTGCCGTCAATACGTTCGTTGACGTACTCGATGTAGAGGTCAACATTTTTGGTTAACTTGATCGTCGTGCCGGCGACGACCATGTTATGTGTTGCGTCTGGATTCGCGTCAAACGAGGCCGAGTAAGCCGCGCGATAGGTGACCGGGCCAACCGTGTAATCCGCGCCCGCGAGTACGCTTGAAATGCGATTGCTGGGACCGCCGGAGACATAGCGCGCCGGGTTCTGAGTTCCAAAATGCTGCATTCCTTCCGCGAACCATCTCCAAGGGCCGCGCGTGTACGTTAAGTCAACGGCATATCCGCCAACCGTTTGATCGCTAAGAGTCGGAACGCTGCTGTCGATCTGGCCAACTTTTCCAGAGATCCCCAACGCGACAACCGCGCCGTTGGTGTGTGTCCACGTCGGCACAATTCGGACGATGCCCGTGTTCTTCTCGGTGTAGCCTACGACACTCTCGGCATCGCCACCGGCAAATGATCCGTTGCTCTGATCTTCGTGAAAGAAAAACTGCGAGTACGTATCGACTTTGAAGCAGTCGTTCACTTCGTAGGTCTTTTCCCGTGACAAGCCGTAATCGGCATCCAATTTGAAGCCGTCGAAATAGGGCGCGTTGCCAAACCAAGCGTTTCCCCAGAACAGCCCGAACTGCGTGTAAACGAGTCCGGCTTTGAGTGTGCCCCAGTCATCATCCTTCAAGTACGCGTATGCTTCCCATGGCCAGGTGCTTTGATCGATGAAGGTACGGAAATTCCCCGTCTCGCGCAAGCGGAGTGTGACGTGCGCACCGAGCGTCCGTCCACTATCGAGCTTGTGCTCCGCGTTGAAACCGAAATACCAAAAGTAGGTATTACGCAATCCTGGAATCCCGTATCCACCGCCCGCGCCTCGCAGACTTTGATGCCACCAGTGGTGGGCTCCGCCGGTTACCCACAACTTCGAGCGGCAGCATTCATAGGTCAACAATTCGCTGAGCGGATCGAGATCAAAGCAATTGTCACAGAAAAGGGATTCGCGTGAGACAACCCACGGTTCGCATTCGCAACCGCACTTATCGCCCGCTGAATCACATGAGTCATCGTCTGTCGCATCACACGAGGCATCGTCCTTCGCATCACAACTGCCAATCTCGGGCGAAAGATTGGAAACGAATTTCGCGGCAGTGACAACCGGCTCTTGGCCGAGCAAAGTCTTGCCTTGCACAGCCAAGTACGCAATTAAACAGACGGCAATCCATTGCACAATGACAGAACGCATCCGAGCCTCTCCTCTTTCGTGAAACCGCGGGACTTTGCACGGCCACAGTTTGAGTCGTTATATTCGCTACAATCCGCATGGAGCGAATTTGCGTCAGGAATGACAAAGACGGACTTTAGTCTTCCTACCTTGAAGTCCGCGTAATCAATTCATCTGACAATTCATTTTTCGTATCGGCCCTCGTTAATAGTCCAGTCCCATTCGATGATTTTGAGTTTGTATTTGCCCGATTCCAGCAATTCCTTAATGTCTTTATCAACCCATTGGGTTAGGTAAAGTTCGGGGCGGTCGCCCTCGACCCTTCGCTCTGGGTCCTTTAGGAATTTTGGGCCGTACCATTCAAAGATTTTCGAGACTTGAACCTCGCCTTTTTCCTTGTCGACGCTGAAATGCCGCTTGTCGCTTACGAATTTCTTTGCCGCTGCTTCCAGGTCATCGTCCAACGTCTCACCCATATATGCACCGGCCTTCAGCGGCAGACATCCACGGTCGGCGCAAACCACGGCAAAGTGCGCCCGCATGTCTTCATAGTTGGCGATCAATCGATCGTATTCAATTGAGTCCCCATCCGTTCCGCCAATCTTCAGCATCTCGCCACCGACCTTGAACGTCAGTTTGTCAAAGAATCCGGCAACATCGTTGGGCGTGTGGACAGGATAGTTGTCAAGAACCGCTTTGATGCAGCAGGAGTTGTAGGCATTGATGTAAAACGCGATTTGGCCTTCGCGCGACATCTTTGACACGTCGGCCTCGGCCTGCCACTTCATGAAACGCTCGAACCGCCGCAAGTCTTCTTTGTTTTCCAGGAGCGTCTTGTATTGGAAGTAGTCGCCTTTGACATATTTCTTCAGAATTGCGTCGTAGTCTGCCGAACTGCCCGGTTTTGTTTCGTCCGTGGCACCGTCATTCTTCCCATTGGAATCGTCGCTTAATGATTTTTCGTCCGGCGCGTCATTGTCCGACCTGTTTTGCGACGTGTTGTTCACATTGGAATCAACTTCTGCCGATCCGCACGAAACGTTGGTCGTGCAAATCGCAATAGACAACAGGAAACACAAGAGGATTACAGCAGGTCGTTGCACCATTTTCATGTTAAGTCTCCAAAATAGCAAAAAACGCGAAGTAGGATTTGCTCACACCGCGAACCGCGGCGCTTCGTGCCACGAGTCTCAAAACATCGTGCCACAGTTGTCGCAAACCTGTTTCCGAACGTGTGACTTCTCGCCACACGCCGAACATATTTTCTGAGGTGGTTCGTGCAGCTTCCTCGATTCGCCTGCTTGCTCAGCACACTCCGGATGAACAGTTGCGCGCGAGTAAATCGGCTCGCCGCAAATTTCACAACGCCTAACATTTCTCGGATTGCCACGATTGACCATCAAGGAATCCTGCGCATCTAGCGATAACGTTACCTAATGGATGATTGAAGACAAATTATGAATGCTAATGTATTGTAATTGTTGCGGTGCGCCAATCGTCCCCGATGAGTGCGCCAATCGTGCCCCGATGATGGTCCCCGATCTCACGACGTCAAAGACGAGGCATGTACGCAACCAAGTCGCGTTTCCCTGGCTTGTGAGCTTCAGTTCGAGGACGAAATTGGAAAACTCAACGGTGTCATCGAGCGTCGGGCAGCGGCAGACATGCAGATAGGGGGCGGCGAGTCGATGATGCCGCGCAATGGAAATGTTTTGATAGGGCCTTCGGGGCGGCCGACGTAGAATCGCTCAACACACAGTGGACATCGGCAAACATCCGCGACCAAACTTGCGTGGCGGCCGAATCGTTCTTTTTGTCCAGCCGAGTAATTCTAGTCTGCATCAATGGAAGTGTGTGCGATTTCTGCGATCCATGCTTGTGTCAAAAGACACCAAAAGTTCTAGTTGATATTGCACTCAATGACGTTGAAGACGAAGGATAGTCGGAAGAGAGCGATCAAGCCGATGACACAAAGAGCCCGGATGTAGACCCAAGCGAATTGCGCGAAGTCGTCACCCCCGCCGAAGTTATTGACACGCCTAAAACTACAGCGGTGGGCGTGTCCTGAGCGCGCACGCGGGACGCCGTAACCTGCATCGGAGTGAAACACGAGTGAATCACCGACGCCGGTCAGCGAATTCCTGAACTCGCGGTGGTTGCATCGATCGATCGCATTTCAAGCCGTTGTCGGGAACTGGGGCCGCCGTTGTGCATCTGATGGCGTTTTTCGTTCAGGTGGTCGCTTGCAACCAAAATCGACCCGACGTTGGCGCGAACGAACGACCGAACGCTGAAGCCGCTCCCATGCGCGCCTGGGCTAGTTCCACTAGCCCCGTCTGGCGTGCATGCCGGAAAACGTTAGTTTGCCAGGGGTTTTCGTAACCCTGCTCAGACGAGTTCTCGGCACGCGAAGTCGCCAACCTCGGGGATGGTCTCGGACGCCCGTTTCGACGTCTCTTACAAATTCACCGCCTGTCCTATTCGAACGCGTGACGTGATGGACGCCCCATGTTCGTCGACTTCGCGCGGGCCTTCTTGTGAACGCCGCGCGAGGGCAATTCAAACTAGGATTGGCGGATTTTTGTACAATGAAGTTGTTGGAGGCAGATCGCCCAGCCATGGGTTTCACGCAAACACATGGAGTCCACGAGGGTGGTGTTTTTTGCGGTCCGGTTAAAAATCAATCTGGTTCCACGGCCTTGCGAAACGCGTAGCCCCGTTTGGAAACTGTAACGGCTCTGGGCCTGGCATGCCGACTTGCTGAAGCTGCCGGGTCCCCCACCGGCACGAAACGGAGTGCAACAGCTTCCGTTAGTAGCGAAGGACACGCCCTCCTTGGTTGTATGGATTGCAACCGTTGTGTCCGCCCATTCATGGCTGTTTTGGAACGTTTGCCAGCAACGATTGCATTTTGAGCTTTCGGACGATGGCGAGACCAGAATCCGCGCGTGAATTTGCGTAGAGTGGCGAGCGTTTTTGGATTGTAGGAGTTGTACCACAGAATCTTACTGTCGATTCCGATATTTACGAAATACACAAATCTCCTCTAGCGAACGCCTCGCATCTGAGACGCTTGGCTCACTTGCCCCGTCGCGTCACTTCGAAACACGTTCGTTCGAACACAATGCCACGCATGATGAGGGGCAAATGGACAATACGAATCAACATGAACCATCCAAAGTAATTCGCTTGGTCGAATTCCTGAGTCGGTTTGCATCGCTGCGCACGAAAATGGTGCGGGATGTCAGTGATTACGGCACAAGTAACGTTTTCTGGGTCAACAACGTTCCGAAACAGAAAGGATGCTTCGCACGCGCCTGGGGATGTGACGAAGAAGTTGACTCTGATATTTGGATCGAAGTTCGAAAGCAACCAGAACCAGAATTGCCTAACGTCCCGCCGGTTTGCAAAGACTGGATCGATTACTCGACGTTGAGAAACAAGAGTGACATTCCTGCGCTGCATTCTGAAATCACAGTTCAAACGAAGAACTCCGCATGGCACGCTGATTCCAACGAGCCTGAAGTAATTAGTCGCATTGAATGCCTCGACGACCATCCGGATACTCAGCCGGCGTGGAATCAATACATCGAAAACCACTGGCGGCCATGGGTTGATAAACATAATGATTGGCAGCAGGTTCAAGACGTGTACACTTCATTGTTCGCAATTCATCAGGAACAACTTCGACTTGGCGAAGAATACGAACTCGTTTTTGGCGTTGGGCTGCTGACTTGGAAATCGCCCAATGGCCAACGGGTACGCCGTCATTTGATTGTCGCCAATGCTCTTCTTGAATTTGAAGCAAGCTTGGGCACATTTACTGTTAGTCCCCTGCCGTCCGACGGCGCAAAAGTTCGCGCTGAACTCGATATGTTGGGCGTTGACGAGCAGCCACGAGGCGCTGAACAAACAGCGACGTCCAAGTTAGCAGAAGCCGCCGACGATCTCTGGGACACGGAGACCGTCGATGGCGTCCTGCGCGCTCTCGCACATTCCATGCTGGGCGATTACAACAACGACCTTGAGGGAACGACCGCTAGAGCTTCTGAAAAGCCGGTCGTCGATTTTGCGCCAGCGCTCATATTGAGAAAACGCTCCGCACGCGGACTCACCGAGACGCTAAAACGAATCAAGCGCGGAATCGAGGATGGCGGAACAATCCCCAATGGATTCGGGACTGTCGCAGAACAGTCGCAACCAAATCGTGAGCCTCAGATTGATCCTCGTGAACAGCGTTGCGACCCAGCAGGAGAAGTGTTTTTTCCAAAACCATCAAACGAAGCCCAGCGTGAGATTGTAGAAAAACTCAAATCGGCGAATGGCGTGTTGGTGCAAGGCCCACCAGGTACCGGAAAGTCGCACACCATTGCAAATCTTGTTTGTCATCTCCTGGCAACGGGACAGCGCATTCTTGTTACGGCAAAAACCCCACGCGCGCTGCAAGTTCTCGAAGGACTCTTGCCAGAAGAAGTCCGGCCGCTCTGCATCAATCTGTTGGGCAGCGGGAACGAGGAGAAACGGTCTCTTGAATCCAGTGTCAATGGAATACTCAGAAAGAATGACGAGTGGAACGAAAACCTGGCGAAAGCCAGTTGCGAAGAACTTGAGCGTCGCTTGCTTGAGCTACGCGAAGAGAAAGCAAAAACTGAACGACGGCTTCGCGCGATCCGAGAATCGGAGACAAATTCGCAGTCGATTGCGGACGGAAGATATCGTGGCACAGCAGCGCGGATTGCTGAGCCGGTAAATGCTGACAGAACAAAGTATGAATGGTTCACCGATTCTGTGCCGCTAAATATGGCATGTCCGATCACGGCCGACGAATTACGAAAGGTCATCAAAGGCTTACGCCATTTCCCAGCAGAAAAGCGAAGTGAGTTAAATCTCGTTTGCCCCCCGGATCTACACTCGCACGAACAATTTTCAACGTTGGTTAAACGCGAATCACGAGCCATTGAACAAGAGAAACTTTCGTCACACGGAGCTGACAGACAGATCGCTGAGAATCTCTCGATGATCGACGCCAAAAAGATTCGTTTGATTCATGACGCGCTTGTCGCCTTTCGGAACCAATGCAAACGGCTTGCGGTATTGACCGATCCGTGGATGCCTGATGCGTTGCGGGACATAAGGAACGCGAACACGCTGATTTGGCATGAGTTGCGCAAAGTCACACGAAATGTGATTGAATCGATCGAATCGATCGTCGACACGGTGGACAAGACGAGCGTTGCCTTGCCGAACGAAATGGACATGGCGTCGCTGTACGACGATGCCTGCAAAATCATCGAACATTTGGAAAGCGGCGGACAACGCGGATGGGGACCATTCCGTCCTAAATTGGTTAAACGGCATGGTAAAGCGATTAAAACTACTCGGTTGAATGGGCGACGATGCACCATCGATGCGGAGAATCTCGCACTATTGGCAAACGTTTTGAAAGTCAAAATCGAGTGTGCAAGGGGATGGACGTTCTGGCAAGCTCATTGCAACAAGCATGAAGGGCCATTCGCCCTTCAATTGCAAGCGTTCAAATCGCTCTTTCATGCTCTGGACAATGCGTTGTCTCTTGTCGATCTAATTAAGAATTGTTGCTTCGCAATACGTCAGTGCCCAAATTTGAATGAACCAGTTTGGTCTGACGAAGCGCAGATTGAGCAATTAATTGCGTCATGTGCGTTGTCGTTCGCGCGTCATGAAAAACGTATGTGCGTTGAGGCAATTGCCAGTCATGAAGCCGTCATACGATCGATTGCCGCCGGCAACAACTCACATCCGATAACGCGTCAGGCGCTCGACGCAATTCGAAATCGGGACGTAGAACAGTTCGCGAACATCCACAGGGCAATTCAAGCCTTGAACCGCGACCGAGCACATCTACAAAAGCTGACCGATTATGTCACGAAACGGCGGGAACTCGTTCCAGAATTGATAAGGGATTTAGAGCAAACGTGTGGGTTAGAAGTTTGGAACGATCAAATACCGCAGATTCAGGATGCCTGGCGTTGGTCTCAAGCGAAAGTGTGGGTCGAAGAATACGTCAAAAAGGAAGATACGCCAGGTCTCAATCAACGTGCCCGCCAGATCGAGGATGAAATCAATGCCACGATCACGGAGTTGGCAGCGCTGAATGCTTGGTCATTTTGTTTCTCGCGGCTCGAAGATAAACATCGCCGTCACATGGAAGCTTGGCAGCAATCGATGCGGCGACTTGGAAAGGGTACGGGCAAACACGCCCCACGGCACCGACGCCAGGCCCAGCACCATTTGCGGGAATGCCGCGAGGCCGTTCCAGCTTGGGTAATGCCACTGCATCGAGTTTGGGACACGATTGATCCCGCCCCAGAAATGTTCGACGTTGTAATCGTTGATGAGGCTTCACAGTGTGGAATTGAAGCGTTGCCGCTGACGTACCTTGGAAAGACGGTTCTCGTTGTTGGCGACGACAAGCAGATAAGCCCCGATGCGGTCGGCCTTTCGCGCGATGCAGTGCATCGCCTGATGGAAGAATATCTTTACGATTTCGACTTCAAATCGTCGTTTGATGTCGAGAGCAGCCTTTTTGATCATGGAAGGAGACTCTACGGAACACATCGCATCACTTTGCGAGAGCACTTTCGCTGTATGCCAGAGATCATTCGCTTCAGCAACGAACTGTGTTATTCAGGCACTCCCTTGATCCCACTGCGTCAGTTTGGACCAGATCGACTGCCGCCACTTGAACACATTTTCGTCGAGGGGGGCCATCGGGAAGGGTCGGGCAGCCGCGTCGTGAATCGTCCAGAAGCTGATGCAATCGTAAATAAGATCGTAGAGCTGTGCGCTGACGAACGGTATGACGGAAAAACAATGGGAGTTGTCGTGCTTCAAGCGGAAGCCCAAGCAGGTTATATCGAACGCGAATTGCTTGATCGATTAGGCGCTGACGAGATGGTTAACCAGCGAAGGCTTGTCTGTGGTAATCCATATAGCTTTCAAGGCGATGAACGTGACATCATGTTTTTATCCATGGTTGCCGCGCCTAACCAGAGAATTGGTGCGTTGGTAAAGGCAGCGGATGAACGTCGCTTTAATGTTGCCGCCAGCCGCGCAAAGGACCAGATGATTCTGTTCCATTCTGCGACGTGTGATGACCTGAGTTCCGCCTGCCTTCGAAGACGATTGCTTGAGTTCTTTGAGGAAACCAGGTCACATGAGATTGCCGACATTAACAAAGATGAGTTGGAGCGCCGTGCGTTTCAAGACAACCGTACGATCGTGAAACCGCCGGTCCCGTTCGACAGCTGGTTCGAGGTTGACGTCGCGTTGGAGATTTCACGGAAAGGCTTCGAAGTTTGCCCTCAGTTTGAAGTTGCGGGGAAGCGAATAGACCTCGTCGTTTTCCAAGGCAGTGGGCAATTCGCCGTCGAGTGTGATGGAGACTGGTGTCACGGTGCCGACCGGTTTGAAGACGACCAGCAGCGTCAACGCCAACTCGAACGTTGTGGATGGGAGTTTTTTCGAGTCAGGGAATCTGTGTTTTACGCAAACAAGGAACTCGCGTTGCAGCGACTTTGGCAGATGCTGGACGAGAGAGAAACACTGTCGTCACCGCTCAGCGAGTTGGATGACTTCGAGAGAAGTGCCGACGAACCGGATTCCGATGAGGTGGATAGTGATCATTTCCAGGTCGAAAGCATCGCTCACACCGTTGAATGCGATGAGGCGAGCGAACGACGCGAGGGCGCGTCGCGGCAACTCCGTATCTTCTCGCCCAGCGACGACTCGGAAGGTGATGAAGACACACAATTAACACCACAAGTCGAGAATGTGCAGACATCCGAAATAGCAGACGCCATCCTCGACGGACTAGCAGGTTGCTCCAACCAATCTTGCATGGTCGATTCCATAACGAAACTCGTGCTAGAACAACTGGAGATCCCAGCTCGAAGTCGTCCACGTGGTAACCGACGCAATAAATTCGAAGAACGGGTCAAACGTACTCTCAATACACTTTCAAAGGAAAACCGAATTGAGAAATACAAAGTTAAGAACTGGCGTGTGCGACTGCTCAAAAAAGCGGCCTAAGTTGTTAGGGATCGGAAACAAACTGCAGTTTGAGATGTCAGAATCTGTGGCGCGAGTGGCAGCGATCTGGAGCCGGCGATGCCTCGTAAGTGCACAAGGACGAACCGACCTCGGTCAGAAGACTGCAGCGGTGGCATCCGCCAATGCGCGCCTGAGTTAGTTCCACTAGATGCCCCGTTTGGCGTATATGCCGAAAACCGTTGGTTTGCCAGGGTTTTTCCTAACCCTGCTCGGACGAGTTCTCGGGACTCGAAGTCGCCATCCTCGGGGATCGTCTCGGACGCCCGTTTCGACGTCTCTTACAAATTCACCGCCTGTCCCATTCGAGCGCGTGACGTGATGGGCGCTCCATTTTCGTTGGCTTCGCGCGGTCCTTCTTGTGAACGCCGTGCGACCGCGCGAGGGCAATTCAAACTAGGATTGGCGGATTTTGTATAATGGAGTTATTGGAGGCAGATCGCCAAAGTTGGAGGCCGACGCCCGCGCATGGTGGGCAGTGTCCTGACCGTCCTGCTAAACCGACCAAAGGCCTCAGCCTGGAACGAGACCTTCGGTCGAGACGGGGGCTGGGGAGATTGGCCACAATGAGCGACGGGCACAACGGGTGACGGGGACCACGAGTCGCTGTTCCCAAAAAGCGGACGTAATCGTCCGTAGCGGGGCAACTGCGCGCGGACGTTTGAAGACGGTTGCAAAACGATTGCACGACGTGGTCGTGCAACAGCCGCTTATCGCGCTCACTGAGAGAGGAGACTCGACATTCGATGCTCGAACTACAAGACGCAAACTCTTGCATCGCCTGCCATTAGCGACGCGCGTGGAGGGTGGTTGCCTGACAGAGGGAACCAGACAAGCCGTGAAGAACTCGTCGCGGACGTATGTTACAAGTTGGTGAGTGCCCCGCTTGTTCCGGCAGGGTGGCGGGCGGTGTCGCATTTGTGACCGTTGATGGGCCCATTGCCGGTATTTTGAGGGCTCAGTATAATTTCGGTTCGTGTAAACAAGTGAGGAAAGTGAAAGAAACTCAGAGAGAACTATTGTGGCAATTCGTGTAGCAATCAACGGTTTCGGTCGCATCGGCCGGCTCACATTTCGCAACCTGGTAAGCCGTGGCGGTGAGTTCGAAGTCGTGGCCATCAACGACATTACGGACAACAAAACGCTGGCGACGCTGCTCAAGTACGACAGTATTCATGGCCGCTTCGACGGTACCGTTGAGCATGATGACAACAGTCTGATCGTCAACGGCACCAAGATTCGCGCGTTGGCCGTTCGCAACCCGGCGGAATTGCCGTGGGGTGAGATGAATGTGGATGTCGTCATCGAAAGTACCGGCATCTTTGCCAGCCGAAAAACGGCTGAAAAGGCGGGGTACGATTCGCATTTGGACGCTGGAGCGAAGAAGGTCATCTTGAGTGCTCCGGCCAAAGACGGCGCGGATCTAACGGTGGTGCTGGGCGTGAACGACGACAAGTTGTCGAGCGAACACAAGTGTATCTCCAACGCGAGCTGCACGACGAATTGCCTGGCTCCGGTCGCCAAGGTCTTGCACGATTCCTTTGGAATCGAATCGGGGCTGATGACGACGGTTCATGCGTATACCAACGATCAGAATGTCCAGGATCAGCCGCACGGTGATTTGTATCGTGCGCGGGCGGCGGCTCAAAACATTATTCCTACCAGTACCGGCGCGGCCAAAGCCGTTGCTTTGGTAATCCCCGAGCTGGACAAGAAGCTGACGGGGATTGCGATGCGAGTTCCCGTTCCGACTGGCAGCGTCGTCGACTTGACGGTCAACCTTTCCAAGGATGTGACGGCCAAGGATATCAACGTGGCCATGAAGGCGGCCGCCGAGGGGCCCATGAAGGGCGTTTTGTACTATACGGAGGACCCGATCGTTTCTTCCGACATCATCGACGATCCTCACAGTTCGATCTTCGCCGCCGACTTCACCCAAGTGTTAAACGACAAAGGCAAATTGGCGAAGGTCGTGAGTTGGTATGACAACGAATGGGGTTATAGCTGCCGCACCGCCGATCTCGTCGCGAAGTTCGCCAAGATGTAACTGCGTTGAGTGGCTGACGTCGGACCGGCTCGCGCTGCCTCGACGTCAATACGCTCGTCGCGGCGCAGGCCAAGCAATCCCATTGGTTTTTCGTGCTTGCGCGTTCATCAATTGAAAACGATCATCCACCGACGACGAATTGCTTTCCCGTTGGGGCGGAGACGCTTTCCCGTTGGGGCGGAGATTAGACGCATTCTCCCTAGTTTTGGGCCGAAATCACGGCTCGGAGCGATTTGTGAATTGCGTGTCTCTTCGTTATCATAGCTAACTTAGAGGAATCGAGTCGTTCCCTCTCCTACCTACCGCCATTTTCATCTTGCGGTAGGTGAAAGAACACCCTCCATGCAGCGGAGCTTCATACGATGTTGACCTTTGTCGGCCAGGGAAAAGCCCACACTTGTAACGGCGTGACGCGGCGCGATTTTCTCCAGGTTGGCTCGTTGGGAGCCGTCGGTCTTTCGCTGCCGCAGTACTTGCAGGCGAAGGAAAATGGGCTAGCGGATAAAGACAACGACCGCGCGTGCATCATGATTTTCAATTTGGGCGCGCCGAGCCACGTGGATACATGGGACATGAAGCCCGACGCGCCCTCGGAAGTGCGCGGACCGTTCAAGCCGATCAATACGACGGCACCGGAGATTCAGCTGTCGGAGATCTTCCCACGGCATGCCAAGGTAGCGGACAAGATTTCGCTGGTTCGCTCGTGCTACCATACCGGCGCGGCGGTGCATGATGCCGGCTGGCAGATGATGCAAACGGGCCGCTTGTTTTCCGGAGGTGTCAACACTCCCCATGTCGGTTCCGCGGTGAGCTATCTGCGAGGTCGCAAGTCCGACTTGCCACCCTTCGTCGTGCTGCCTGAAACCATGGGACGCGGCGGCGGCGGTTTGCCGAATGGCCAAGCGGCCGGTTTTCTGGGCAAGGCCTATGATCCTTTCGCGCTGATGGCCGATCCCTCGAAGCCCAAGTTCAAGGTGCCGGATTTGCTGCCGCCGGATGAAATTGACGAAGTGCGACTGGCCCGACGCAGACGCATGCGCGACGTCGTTGACCAAACGGTGAAGGACTTCGAAGCCACGGAAAACGCCAAGCTGCTGGACAGGAATTTCCACACGGCGTTTCGCATGATGACCAGCACCGAGGCTCGGGACGCTTTCGACCTCGAAAAAGAGCCTAAGAAAGTCCGCGAACGATACGGAATGAACCGCTTCGGCCAGTGCTGCCTGTTGGCTCGTCGGCTCATTGAATCGGGCGTGAGGTTCGCCACCATCAACACGTTTCTGACCGTCTTCGACGAAATCACTTGGGACATCCACGGCTCGAAGCCGTTCACTTCGATCGAAGGCATGAAGAACATTGTCGCGCCGATGTACGATCAAGCGTATAGCGCGCTGATCGAAGATTTGGCCGACCGGGGGATGCTGGAAAAGACTTTGGTTTGCAACTTGTCCGAATTCGGGCGAACGCCGAAAGTGAATCCGGCCGGCGGTCGCGATCATTGGCCGCAGTGCTACACATGCTATTTCGCGGGCGGCGGAGTCCAAGGTGGACGTGTCGTGGGACGCAGTGATCCGATCGGTGGAGTGCCCGATGAGCGGCCGACCGATCCAGGTGAAATCGCGGCCACGGTTTTCCACAGCATGGGATTCGACTTAGAAACCCACTTGCCAGGTCCCAATGGCCGCCCCTATCCGTTAGTTGATTTTGGCAAGCGAGAAATCAAGGAATTATTCTGACAGCGGAAACTGATTGGCCGTGACTGGATGTTGAGCCTAGCCTCACATTGGTACGGACCCATCAACGCCCGACGCGTCAGCGAGGAAAATCAATTCGACGACAATTACCCCCTCGCTAACGCGGCGGGTTACCTAACGGGCCGCTAGGTCCGGTCGTGTGGACTGGCAGTGCCTGTGCACACACTTTTAACGCACACCTCCACATTTCTCTCCAACAGGCAATAGCCCATGAAGTGTTCCTCGACTTGGCGGGTTGCCACTTTCCTACCGCTGATCGTCTGTCTGCTTGTGCCAAGTCAAACGACGGCGGAACCGACGCTGGCGATCCTGCCGGCGCAGGTCACCTTAAGCGGTTCGCAGGCACGGCACCGAGTCGTCGTGATGAACGCGGACCAGGATCTTTACATTGGCGAGGTATCCGACGCCCGCCTTGAGTCCAGCGATCCGGCCATTGTTACCGTGACCGACGGCGTGTTGATTCCCGTCGCCAATGGCCAAGCGACAATCACCGCGCGATCTAGGAAGCGAACGGCGACCGCCCAAGTAGAAGTCGTTGGAATGAACCAGCCACACGAGTGGACTTTTCGTAACCATGTGTTGCCGGTGCTTTCGAAGGCCGGCTGCAATTCGGGAGCCTGCCATGGAGCACTGGCGGGCAAGGGCGGCTTCAAGCTCTCGCTGCGGGGCTATGACCCCAAATCGGATCACTACATCATGACACGCCAGGCGCGTGGCCGCCGCGTCGAGTTATCGGACCCCGGCCGCAGCCTTGTGCTTGCCAAGCCCTCGGGCGGCTTTCCTCATAAAGGCGGAGTGCGTTTTGAAGTCAACTCGCCCGATTACCAAGTGCTGGCTGAATGGATCGCCAACGGAGCCAAACCGCCCGCCGAAAAAGACGCTTCGCTTGAGCGACTCGAAATTCTTCCGGCACTCTCGGTGCTTGCGCCTAACGCTCAACAACAAGTTTTGGTTCGCGCGTTTTACTCGGACGGCCGCGTGGAAGATGTAACGCAATGGACCAAGTTCGCATCGGCCAATGAAACGGTACTGAAAGTTGACCACCGCGGGCAATTGAACGTGATGGGATTCGGCGAAGGCGCGGTGACGGCCTGGTTCTCTCAAAAAATCGCCATCGCACGTGTTTCCGTTCCTTACGAGAACGACTTGTCCCCCGACCTGTTCGCCAAGGCCCCGCGCAAGAACTTTCTTGACGATCTCGTCTTGGAGCAGCTTCAGCGACTGAACCTCTGTCCTTCGCCGAAAGCCACCGATCAGCAGTTTCTTCGCCGCGTCTACATCGACACGATAGGAACTTTGCCGACCGCCGAGGAAACGCGCAAGTTTCTGACGGACACCGCGGGCGACAAACGCGATCGCCTGATCGAACACTTGCTAGGCCGTCCCGAATTCGTGGACTATTGGACCTACAAATGGTCGGACGTGATGCTGATCAATGGCCGTCGCTTGCGTCCGAAGGCGGTAAAAGCTTACTACCAGTGGATTCACGGCCATGTGGCCGCGAACACGCCGTGGGACCAGTTCGTTCGCGAGATTGTTACCGCCCAGGGCGGCAGTTTGGAAAACGGTGCCACGAATTTTTATGCGTTGCATCAAGATCCGGAAAGCATGATGGAAAACGTCAGCCAGGCATTCATGGGCTTGTCGATTGGCTGTGCCAAATGCCACAACCATCCCTTGGAAAAATGGACCAACAATCAATACTACGCGATGGCGAACTTGTTCTCCCGCGTCCGCGCGAAGGGATGGGGCGGCGATGGTCGCAGCGGCGACGGCATTCGCACGCTGTTCGTGGCACCGACTGGCGAACTCGTCCAGCCGCTGACCGGCAAACCGCAACCGCCGACACCGTTGGACGGCGAACCGATTTCCTTTGACTCGACGACGGACCGCCGCATTCATTTGGCCAACTGGCTGACATCACCTGAAAATCCCTATTTCGCTCGCGCGATCACGAATCGTGTGTGGGCCAATTTTTTCGGTGTCGGCCTGGTCGAAGCCGTCGACGATATGCGGGCCACGAATCCGGCCAGTAATGAAGAACTGTTGGCCGCGACCTCGCAATACCTGGTGGATCAGAAATTCGACCTTAAAGCGCTCATGCGGCTGATCCTGCATTCCGAGACCTACCAGCGGGGCAGCCAACCGCTGGCCGATAATCAAGCGGAACTGCGGTTCTATTCTCGTTACTATCCGCGACGCATGATGGCTGAAGTATTGTTGGACGCGATCTCGCAAGTGACACAAGTGCCCAGCGAGTTTACCGAGGTCGCCTTCGCCGGCGCGGATCGGCAGAAGACCGACTTTTATCCGAAAGGCACGCGAGCAATTCAACTGTACGATTCGGCGGTCGATTCTTACTTCCTAAAGACCTTCGGCCGCAACAGCCGTGATATTACCTGTGAATGCGAACGATCGGACGAACCGTCGATGGTTCAGGTCTTGCACATTTCCAATGGCGACACGGTCAATGAGAAACTAACCGCTAAGGAGAGCTACGTTTCCAAACTGCTGGATGCCGGGATGTCGCGAGAAGCGATGATTGACGAAGTCTTCTTGACAGCCCTCTCTCGATTTCCAACAGCCGATGAAAAGAAACAACTGTTAACGCTGATGAGCGAAGCGAGCGACGACCGTATTGCCGTCGAGGATTTGTTCTGGTCAGTAATCAGTAGCCGCGAATTCTTATTCAATCATTAAGCCGGTTCAACCAGGAAATATTTCAAATGATCCGAATTTCGATCGTCCCCTTATTGGGAATCTGGATGCTGGCTGCCGTGCCGCTGCTGGGTGCGGAAGAGCAGGCACCCGACTACTCGACCGAGATCGTCCCTATCTTTCAGAAGTACTGTGTGGGCTGTCATAACGACGACGACCGGGAGGGCCAGCTTTCCTTGTCCTCCTTCGAGCAGTTGCAAAAGGGAGGAGAGAACGGATTGGCCGTGTTGGCGGGCGATGCCAAAGCGAGCCGACTGGTTCGCGTGTTGACGGGTGAAGCGGAACCCAAGATGCCGCCCGAGGATAACAAAGCACCCACGGAGCCCGAACGCGAACTGCTCAAAGCCTGGATCGCCGCCGGCGCGCCGGGGCCGAATGGCAAGCAGCCCGATCGCACCATTCTGCGGACGCCAAAGATTCAAACTGCCGCGGCCGCTCGACAAGCAATCACTTCCGTTGCCTGGTCGCCGACCGAGGATCTCGTGGCGGTGGCCCGCTTTGGCAGCGTCGAATTGCTGCGGGCTGGCTCGCTCAAGCCGGTTCGGATGCTGCGGGAACTTCCAGGAAAGGTCAACCAAATTGAGTTTTCTCGCGATGGGAAAAAACTGGTCGCCGCAGCCGGCGTCGCGGGACTCTACGGCCGGGCGACGATCTTCAATGTTGCCGACGGCGCCGCTGTCGCCGAGTTCACCGGGCACCGCGACACGATGTACGCCGCTACTCTGTCGGCCGGCGGCAAACGACTGGCGACGGCCAGCTATGACAAGCAAATCATTTTATGGAACGTTGAAGGCGGCGAGCAGATTCGCACCTTCAACGGCCACAACGATGCCGTTTACGACTTGGCGTTCAGCCCGGACGATACCGTGCTGGCCAGCGCGAGCGGCGACGAAACGGTCAAACTGTGGCACGTCGAGTCGGGCATACGGCTCGATACACTCAGCCAACCCTTGGCGGAACAGTTTACGGTCGCCTTCAGTCCGGACGGTCGATATGTGTTGGCCGGCGGGGCGGACAATCGTCTTCGAGTGTGGCGTTTTGTTTCCAAGAAAAAGCCTCGGATCAATCCCCTTGTTCATGCGAGGTTTGCTCATGAAGGCGCGATTACGCAATTGGCGTTTTCCCGTGACGGCCGCGCCTTGGCGTCGGCGGCCGAGGATCGCACGTTGAAGCTGTGGGAAACTCGCGGCTTTACCCAAACGTTTGCTTTCGAGCAGCAGCCCGACATCGCTCAGGCCGTAACATTCAATCCGCAAGGTAAGAACTTGTTGGTTGGCCGGCTGGATGGATCGCTGCAAAGCTACGCGGTCAAGGAAACAACCGCGAAAAAAGCGACGACCGGATCGACTGCCAGCCCCGTCGCCGTCGCCGACACTCCAATGACCACTGCCGTCGAACAGGAACCGAACGATTTGCCCAGCGAAGCAACGCCCGTCCAAGCTCCGGCCACGGTCGCGGGCGTGATCCATGTCACGCGGGAAAGCCAAAGCTATGACGAAGATCTGTTCCGCTTCTCGGCAAAAGCGGGACAAGAGTGGGTGATCGAGACCAACGCGGCTCGTTCTAAATCGCCCTTGGATACCAAAATTGAACTACTCGATTCGGCTGGCCGTCCCGTCCCGCGTGTGTTGTTGCAAGCGGTGCGAGATTCCTATTTCAAGTTTCGCGGCAAGGATTCCAAGACCAGCGGCGACTTTCGTGTTCACAATTGGGAAGAGATGGAATTGAACGAGTTGCTGTTCGCCAATGGCGAAGTCGTGAAACTGTTTCATTATCCGCGCGGTCCCGACTCGGGGTTCTTGGTCTATCCCGGAAAAGGCGACCGCCACACGCTGTTCGATACCACGGCCAACGCGCACGCCTTGCATGCTCCGTGCTACATCGTCAAACCACATCCTCCCGCGACGAAGTTGATCGCCAACGGCCTGCCTACGTTTACGTTGCACTACGAGAACGACGACGATAGCCGGCGCAAGCTGGGAACCGATTCGCGTTTGACGTTCACCGCGCCGGCCGATGGCGAGTATCTGGTTCGTGTACGCGACGTGCGCGGTTTTCACGGCGAACAGCATAAATACAAATTGACGATTCGCGCCCGACGTCCCGACTTCAAGGTCACGCTAAACGACGCCAATCCGACTGTCGGGGCCGGAAGCGGCAAGGAATTTCATGTCCGGGCCGAGCGGATCGACGGATTCGATGGGCCGATTCGCGTGGACATCACCGATGTGCCACCCGGTTTTCATGTGACTTCGCCATTGGTCATTCAAGCCGGCCATCTGGTAGCCTTCGGAACCATTAACGCTTTGCCGGACGCCGCCAAGCCGACCGAGCAGAACGCGAAAATCTCCAAAGTGACCGCCATCGCGTCGGTCAACGAAAAGACCGTTACGAAAACGGTCAACAATCTTGGCGAAATCAAGCTGGCCGACAAGCCCAAGGTGTTGGTTAGGATCGTGCGGGCCGACCAGGAACCAGCAGCAGTTCCGTCGCCTGATCAGCCGTTGGAACTGGAAATCACGCCCGGCCAGACGATCATGGCCAAGGTGGTCGCCGAGCGGAACGGCTTCGATGCCCGGATCGCACTGGGCTCGGAAGACTCCGGCCGAAATCTTCCCCACGGCGTCTATGTGGATAACATTGGACTGAACGGATTGATGATCGTGGAAGGAAAGAACGAGCGGACGTTTTTTATCACGGCCGCCGATTGGGTTCCGGAAACGACTCGCAAATTTCATCTGAAAGCGAACGTCGAGGGAGGGCAGGCCACGTGGCCGGTGATCCTTCATGTTCGCAACTCTGGTCAACTGGCCGGCAAATCCGAGTAGCCACGAAATGGATCTAATCAGCGAAAGAATGGAGGGAGCCATTGCCTGAGAAAGTACACATTCTCGGAATCGGAGACGATGGTCTCGAGGGACTAACCAGCAAAGCTCGTGAATTCGTCGATCGGGCCGAACTGCTCATCGGCGGTGAAGAAACGCTGGCCAACGTACCGGAAAACGGCACGGAGCGGCTTTACTTTCATGGCGACCTGGACGTCGTCGTTGACCGGATCGCCCAGGAACAGGACAAGTCGATCGTGATCCTGGCGACTGGAGATCCGCTGTTCTACGGAACCGCACGTTATCTTTGCGAACACTTGGGTAAGGACCGCTTTGAGGTGTTGCCTCACGTCAGCAGCATGCAGTTGGCGTTCGCGCGGGTAAAGGAAAGTTGGGACGAGGCATATTTGACGAACCTCGCCACGCAGAGCCTGGGCCATGTCGTGGAGAAGATTCGTACCGCCGAAAAAGTCGGACTCTTCACCACTGAATCCGACCCGCCGGCCAGGTTGGCCGAGGAACTGCTGAAGCGGCGCATCGACTATTTTACGGCCTACGTCTGCGAGAATCTGGGATCGCCGGACGAACGGGTTACCAGCGGCGAGTTGTCCGAGATTCAATCGCAAGACTTCGCACCGCTGAACGTGATGGTGCTTGTGCGTAAGCCCAATGTTCCGGACCGCCCCGCCGAAATGGCAGGGAAGCGATTGTTCGGCAATCCCGATGAGGCGTTTTTGCAGTCGCAGCCGAAACGCGGCTTGCTAACCTCGGCGGAAGTCCGCACCATGGGCCTGGCGGAAATGGACTTGGGACCGTCCAGCACGGTGTGGGATGTCGGCGCGGGCAGCGGCTCGGTTGCCGTCGAGGCCTCTCAAATTGCGTCGGGCGGCAGAACTTTTGCCATCGAAATGGATGTTGAAGATTACGATCTGATTGCGGCCAACGCCGAACGTTTCGGTGTGACGAACCTGACTCCTGTTTTGGGGCAGGCACCGGAAGCTTGGGCCGATTTGCCGGACCCGGACGCGATCTTTGTCGGCGGCAGCGGGCGGACAGTGGCCCACATTGTTGAACTCGCCTACGAACGCTTGAAGAAAGGCGGACGATTGGTGGCCACCGTCGGCAGTATCGAAAACGTGGCGTCGGTCCGTGAAGTACTTCAACGACTGGCCGGCGACCCGCAAGTCTGGATGGTAAACATTGCCCGCGGTAATGACCAGTTGGAGCGAATGCGATTCGAGTCGCTCAATCCAACATTCTTGATTCGGGCAACCAAAGGAGCCTAGAGCGGCATAGCTGCAACCAAATCCGAATCTCGAATTTATCAATTTCGCGCGCACCACGCAAAAGTTCTTATTCGAAACACTAGCGAGGCCGGGCCTCGAACGACTTTCGAGCTACCGCTCGGCTGTGACAATCCGTAAGTGAACTGAAGTTTGATGTCGCTACAAATCCATGCGTTGCAGGGCACGGACCCACGATGGATGCAGACCCTGGAAGATCTGCGGCACGACATCTATCACACACCGCGCTATGTGAACATCGAAGCCGAGGGGGCTGGCGCGGTGGCCGAGGCGTTTCTGGCCGCGGACGGCGAGCAGCGGTTGTTTGTCCCCTATCTTGTCCGTGGCTGCGAGTCGATTAGCGCGGACGCGTCAGACGGCGGCCTTGACGTTACGTCGCCCGCGGGATATCCCGGTCCGCTCGTCAGTGACGCCGCCCAGCAAGATGCGGAGTTTCAATCGACGGCCGTTCAGCAGTTAATTGGTCACCTGGAATCGCGGGGAGCCTGCAGTGCGTTCTTACGTCTGCATCCGATCTTGTCGGACATGCAGGACGACGCGTTTGGTTCTCGCGCCGTGATTCGTGACGGGCAAACCGTTTCCGTCGATCTGTCGTTGTCCGAGGAGCAACTGTGGAACCATACACGCAAAGGCCATCGCAGCACGATCAACAAATGTAAACGGTTGGGCCTGACCTTTCGCGTCGTTCCTTACGCGGAGTATCTAGGTGAATTCCAGGCCGTCTATCAACAAACAATGGACCGCGTCAAAGCGGGTCGATCCTATTATTTTGACGAGGGCTATTTTCAACGGCTGGCGGATCTCGGCGATCAGCTACACTTGGCAATCGTTGAGCAGAATGAAGAAGTCGTCGCCGCGATCATGCTGTTTGAATGCCGTGGTATCGTCCAGGCACACCTGGGAGGAACGAAAACGGATTTTCTCAACCAGTCTCCGTTTCATTTGTTGTTGCACGAGGCGCGGCTGTGGGCCAAGCAACGTGGCAATCGAGTGCTACATCTGGGCGGCGGAATCGGTGGCGCGGACGACGATGCTCTGTTTCGATTCAAGTCGGGCTTTTCCAAACAGCGGCACCGTTTTCGGACGGTGCGCTACGTTCTGGACTGGACCAGATACCGCGAGCTGACGGATAGCCGCGCGGCGGCACTGGGAGTGACCACCGAACACTTATTGGCGTCGGATTTTTTTCCTGCCTACCGATCGACAGAATGACCAGCCGCAGATGCGGCCAGCGAACGTGATAGGTCGCCTCGTTGGCAAGATCAGTCGGCGCGGCGGTCCAAGACACCCTGCAGGATTGCGCGCCACGTGTCATTGAGCTGCAAGGTGACAGAATCCACCTTGCCGTCCGCATTGGATTCGAATTCAATTTCGAAACCAGCTTTCGACAGGGTATCATTCGTCGCCGTCCCTGCCTGGGCGGATTTCCAGAACTTCATCGTCTCCAACGCGGAAGCGGATTTCTGCTCTGTCGCGGTCTCTTTAACGATGTCTTCGACGGATTTCGTCACGTGAGGCGTCAAATGAGACATCATGTCTTGCCGCAATTCATCAGCCCATTCTTTCCAACGCGCTTTTTCTCTTACTAACATTCTCCACCTCACGGGTATGACACGGGGTGCGATTTTCTTTGTTTAGACTAGTTTAACTTGGCGGGCACTTTGCAGCAAGGCGATACGGTCCGCGAACTTGCGAATGAAGCCCGGGTTTTTGGTCGGAACAGGTCAGTTTTGCCGAGGGTTCCCCGCGGACTGCTCTTGGTGCCCGGCACGGCGCACTTGCGACCATTCGGCTTGCGTCTCGGCCAGGTGGTTGAGCAGAATTCGGCGAACTTCCAAGATGGCGCGGGGATGCTGATGCACGCTTTGGTGTTGCGAATCAACGAGGATTTCGGAAGCGACGTTCTCTTGTCGCGCATTGACAACGGAAACGACGCCGTCGCTATCACTGGGAACGGCTTCTCCGAACCTGCCCAAGTAACGTGGCTTGGATACTTGCCCAACGATGTTGTGGTAGGTGACCCACGGCGGCGATTTAGCGCGCTCCACCGCGGACAGCATCTGGCAGTTAGGCGAAAGCGAGTCGATGCTAGTATGAATGGTCAACAAATCGGTGTCGCGGAAGAAGTCGGGGTTTTCCCGCAACACTTGCTCGCGTTTCATGGCTAGCATCTCGGGCATCTTTATCAACGTGCGACCAAGCCAGCGCGTTGCGCGGTTGGCCATCCGGCTACCCCGGTGAGGAGTGGCGATCGTAATTACCCGCCGCACTGACGGATTGGGCCGAAAGAACAAAGTGCTGCCCAGTTGTTCGCGAATGCCAGGCTCGGCCTTGAGTTCGTCGAATGGGCGGTCGCTGAGGAGTTGCCAAAACTCATTCCGGCTTTCGATGGTCTGCATCTTGGATACCAGGCCACCCATGCTGTGACCTACTAACACCATGTGGTCCATGCCCGCCGATTGCTTGTGTGGGTCGAGTTCCTGTTGGGCTCGGGCCAGATCTTCTCGCATCTGTTTGGCGCTGAGCCAAAAGGGCTGTCCCGTCGGGTACAGATAGAACCAAAACTGATACTGGTCGCGCAGTTGCGGATCGGCGCGCAGATCGTTGAACATTTCCATCCAAGTGACCGGACTGGCCCACAAGCCATGAACCATGACGACCGGGATGCGGTCGGGTCGATAAGGTTCCAGCATGTGCAGGCCACCCATCTGCTTGCCGAAGTCAACGTTCAACATGTTGAAGGTCGCCAAGGCGCTGGTGTGCAGTACGGGATCGTTCAAATAGTATGCCAATGGCGTGCTGAGATCGCTCTCCAAGGGCGCGCGTCGGCCAGCGACCTCCACCTCCTTGGTCTCCATGGGGTCGACCAATTCCAGCGTGCAATGCACGGCGGGCGGCGAGTCAGCTCCCGCCACGCGACTGCTGGGCAGGACGCGCAGAAAGGCGGTAACCGGAAACGAGAGACCCGGAGGATAATACTTTTCGCTGGGCGTTGCACCTTCATGTTTCTTTCGAATGGCGATCAGCGGCACGCCCAATCCGAACGTTTGATGCTTGTTTCGCAAACCGGCGACGTTATAGTCCGAAACGAACTCAAAGCTTTCGAAATCGTCGTTGTTCCACGGCCCGCGCAGTGTAATCGCGACTTTGATTTCGGTGCCGCAAGCCTGCAGGTTGTAAACCAGCCCAGGTTTGAGCTGCCCTTGTTGATTGGCGATCCTCAGCAAGTTCTCCAGCGACTTGTTGTATAATTCGCTAGCGCCATGAAACTGGGAATCGTAGGGGTTGCGAACCCGGTCGAGCCGATGGTCGAACAGATAAATATACGAATAGACGACGGCCGTGCTGTACAGATCAAGGGCGGCACACTCGCGAGAATTGGACGGTGGCTGTTGGGCCGTCAGGTAGCTCAGTTCCGCGGCGGCGTAGACGATCTCCGGCGTCGGTTCGGATTGGACATACTGCCCCAGGCGTCGCAGCACTGCCAGCGGTTGTTGGGCCCACTCATCCTCCAGGTCGAGCAACCGCAATTGCTGTTGAGTTCGCGGCGAGGGCTGAGCGATCGCGGACTTCCGATAACCGAATGGGTTACGGGACCAAGCACTACGTCGTTTTTTCCGAACTTCAAGCACGTCCCGAGAGCCGAAGTCCAAAACCCGGGCCACGGGCCGCAGCAACCCATTGTCCAAGGAGATACAACCGAGCGGACTCGCCCCCAGCCACAGGGCAAGCAAGACAAGGATGGATCGCCTAGGCAACAAGAGTCCACGCATATTGAAAATCGCGGCAGTCGGTACAGGGATGCTCGCGGACAGGCAAAAACGCCGAAAAGGCTAGAAGCTGGCCATATTGAGAAGTCGCAGTAAAGCGGCGCGGCCAAACGCCGTCAATGTCGATTCCAGCGGCCGACCGGAAAGGCTCCCTGTATCCTAGATGCAATTGGTGGCGCTGAACCGCAGGGGGGATTTAGTGGAGCAAGGCAGTCAGGAAGACTGGGAGGTTTGGGGAGATGTTTTCAAAACGCCGCCGTAGGGGCGGTTGGTGAAACTAGACGCGGATACGCGGATGCGGTGCATTCAAAAACGGAGAGCCTCAAACCCCACTGGCCCCGATGTGATAGCAGACGAAGGCTAGAACCAACGGATGCGCCAGAAGTTGCTAAGGGGGTAATCAAACGGTCGCTTTTCGGGTTTCCATTCGACCTTCTTATAAGTTCCGAATACGCGGTCCCAGATGTCGACCGAGATGCCAAAGTTGTGATGCCACATCTTGTGCTTATGGTGTAGATAATGCACGGGACACGAAATCCAAAATACCATTTCGGGACGTTCGTGTTGAATTTGGTGCGAGTAGGCGGCCCAGCAAGCGTACACCGTGCCGCCGGTCGCGAAACTGATCCCCGCCGTCCACGAATAGGGAAAGCCCGCCCACAAGATCAACAACGACGGCAAAAAATAATCTTGGAATTCGCCAAACCACCCTTTGCCAACGCCGCTTTGATGATGCATGGCGTGTTTTTTTCCGAGCAGCTTGCCAGCATGCATCAAGCGATGCACGACATACTCAACCAACGTACCCACGATCAACGCGGCTACAAAAGCAATGCCTGCTTCGATCCATCTAGTATAGGGCACGTATTTATTCGTCTCGAAAATATGGGGTAGAACTTCCGCATGCCAGCCAAGGTGAAGACGTCATTCTGTCTGGGCGGGCCAACAAATTCAACCACCGAGACGCCCGGCGGACAGCGCTTTGGACGAATTCCTCGGAGCAAAATCTAGCCCACCCTCTTCATCAGTCGCGCGAAGACCGCACACACGCCGACGGCCGCCAGAACGGTTTTGATCCAGTCGAAGGGTGTTCGTCCTAAATAGTCCACCCAGTTTGCGGGATCGGAATTCTCGGCTGGCAAATTGGGCGAAGGCGGAACCGGACGAAATTGTGGGGTCTGTGAGACCGGCAGCGCAGCCGAAGACGAATTGGAATGAAGGCTCGCCAAGCGGTCCGATGGCTCACCAACGTTCGCGGGTGGGACCGGAATGGCGATTCTGTCGGCTTGCATCCTGTCGGCTTGGCCAACCGCGCGACGGTTATCCAGCAGCACGTTGGTCCCAGGCGAGGCGGACGGAACGGGCCCAGCCGAAGCAATCATCGAACGATCGCTGCTTGAGTGATCCGGTTGGATCGAAGCCAAAAACGTTCCCACTCGCCCCGCATAGCTGCCCGCCGTGCGGCCTTGGCCCGTACCAAACAGCACTCCAGCCAACTCGCCGCGATCGTTAAAGATCGGCCCCCCTGAATCACCCTGACGTGCTTTTGCCGATAGCTCCACCATCTCGAACGGCATGTCGACACCGGGGCTGACGTATTGAGTGCACCTCCCGGCGGCGGCACGATAGGGGCCAGGTCCATACCCGGCAATCATCAGCCAATCGCCCGGCTGCGGCGGCCGCGTGGAAATCGGAACCGGTTGGGCGTTCGGTCGCCAAATGATCAGCGCCGCCAAGTCCCAATCCTGGTCCAACTTCAGGACCCGCGCCCCCGATTGAAAGCCGTCGGGAAAAGTCACCGTCACGACGTCCGACGGTTCTTCGACCACATGCCAGTTGGTCACGACAAACCCATACTTTCCTTGCACCGCGACCAAAGTGCCCGAGCCGTACGAGACCCCATCATGCTGCGGAACCTGAACACGACAAACGGCCGGATGCGGGGCGTTGGAAGCCGGCCCGCGATTCGTCCGGTTTTCGGTTATCGAAGGCGCGGAACTTGAGAAGGCCTGCGCTCGCAGGCGATCCGCATCCCAACAGCCGCCGACGAGCAAGGCAATCGCCGCGAAGACAGGTAACGACGACCGCATCGGTTTTGCGAGAAAGATGACGAGCATGAAAGCCTACGCGGCGATGGGACGGCCGCCCTTTAAGTCTTCGGTACGCCGAGGAAACTCCATCCCCTCGTTGTACTGATCCTTTAAACGCTGCAGCTCTGTCCGCAGCGCCGACTCCACTAATTTCGTAAGCGTCATGCGGGCCGGAAAGCCGGCCAAATGAACCGTCGCATCGCGAGCCTCCTCTAGAACTTCCAAGGGCAGATACAACGTGGCCCTAACTTTGGCGGAATGCTGCTCAAGTGACATCGGCGAAAAATCCTCAAGTGCCGGCGGTCCAATTTCCATCTGTAATCGTCATCGTCAAACCGGTGACCAATCTTCAAACGTAGGACGTTGGCCCGCAAAGTCACCCCAGGGGATGGCGCTTAGCCATTCGGAATAACACAGAGGTTTTGCCAACCATCGAATCAAAGCAACGTTTACAACAGCGGGTATCAAAACCGATCCCAACCAAAGTTCCGCGCTGCACACTCGTCTCCGCAAAGCGGGGCACTCACGAGCTTGTAACATACGTCGCATCAATAAACTCCCTTCGATTCACTCCAGACTCACTGCCCTAAGCAATGCTTCCGCAACATCTTAGCCGCAACCCGGCAACAGCCGGTCGAGACCACATCGTCGCCATAACAGTTGCAAAGCTGCAACGATCTCAGAAGGCTACGCGCGCACCTATACATCCCGGCGATACTCACCGCCGATTGACGATGCGATAGGTCCGTGCCGCGCATCCCGACCATTGCCCGTGGCCGCGCTGGATGGCCGCCCCATCTGCCTACCTTCATTTTACAACATTCCGCCGAACTGAATAGTTTTTCTTTTAGCGGCCTCGCAGCGCCCGGCCACGCGTCCCCATGGCCGCAAATCCGCGGCGGCGAGCGGATACCTAGCCCCGCAAAAGTGAAAAACTCATTGCAAACGAGAATTTGTTCTCCCCCTTGTCAAGGGAGGTTGGAGATTTGTTCTCCCCCTTGCCAAGGGGGAGTTAGAGGGGGTCGAAAACGCGATCGGAATATCGAATATCGAACACGGAATGACACGGCCGAAGGAACAATCAATCACGGAAAGGAACTCAACGAACC
Organism: Planctomycetota bacterium; assembly: GCA_029259935.1. The sequence goes on along the minus strand of JAJDEH010000145.1, from coordinate 1,572 downwards.
GTTCAGCAATGTAACCGCGACGATACTCAAGAACGCCGCGAAAAATTGGCACTCATTCAAGATCATGCAGAATAACGAATTGCAATCTATCCGGCGGCAGGATGCGGACGGATAGATTGCAATTCGTTAGCCGTGAATACTTCATACAGAACGCAGGGCAGCATCTGTTGAGCGAAAAGCCAATGCGTGCCGTTATCACCGCGAGGTTCGATCTCGGATTCTACGTTAGACTTTCCGACGGCCGGTCCGGACAACTCCGCGTTCCGGAAATGTCATCGGCCACGGCGGATTGGGATCGCTCAACTGACCAACGGGACGGGATTGGAAGGCCTGTCAACGTTTACTTGGTTCGTGAGATAGATGATCGCTGCTACTTCAGCGAATTCTCCGCCGAAGAACGATCAGTACGGGACGAGAAACGCCAAGACTGGATCAAAGCTCAAATACAAGCCAAGGTCGGGCAGTCATTGAATGTCCGAATCGAACGTAAACTGGAATGGGGTTGCATATGTCGTCAGGAAGCGAAACCATTTCTTGAAGGCGTAATCGCGACACCCGAAACTGTCACGAAGAATCAACTACCTTTACACTGTGCCACTGGCCCGGCAGACTGGGATGCTCTCACTGAAGGAGTAACTGTCCCCGTGGTAGTCTCCTACAAACAATGGGCTCATTGGCGATACATGTTGTACTTCTCGTTGGCCGACAAAGAAGACGGCTAACCATTAAGGATTTGACTTCGCGAGTCTTCGAGCCGAAGCTCAAGTCCTCTGTTCAAGAAGCCCGGTTGGCACGGTGAGGCCCGTTGCTATGGGAAACGCTTTGCCGTGGGTGCGTTTGGGTCAGCCTGTTCAACTCGTTGGAGATGCGGGTGCGGCTGAATGTTGGGGCGGCCGGGGTGTTCTAGGGCCGCGGGGTTCGGTGATTTCCGCGGATCTGGCGTGATGGCGTTCCGGTTTTTGTTGTGCGCGCGTACTTTCACCGGACGCTCTCCCGTCAGCGTTTTGAATTTGTCGATCCTGCTGGTTGGGAGATGGTTCATCGCTAGCCGCTGTCGAGGTAGTTCAAACTGTGCTCGACCAACAGGCGACAGTTCCAGTTCACGACGCTCGTGATCCGCATCGCCGCGCCGCATGCTGCGCAGCGCACCGACTCGCGCTGCTCGGGCTTCTTCCGCGGTGCGTGACCACTAGCCAGCCAATACGTCCAGCCCAGAAAGAGCCACACCAACCACTTCACTTCGTCCAGGCGGATGCGACTGTTGGGGCTCATCCAACCGTAGTGCCGAATCTTCTGAAAGCCGCGCGGCAGCGTGTGTTGCGCAAAGCCACGGATGAACTCCGTGCCGGTCACGGTGCGCGTCCGGGACTGCTTGCTCCCGGACGGCGTGAAGCGGTACGTCACCGAGGAAGCATCGCAAGCCACGATCCGGTTTGTTCGGCGACAATTAGTTCTCCGCTTTAGCGACAATTAGAATTCCCTGTGAGGAATTTTATTTCGTACCCTTGGTTGCTTGGGACGTCGCTTTCTTGGCTGTCTCTACACGGTAGCTTGGCACGTTCAACTCGATGA
>JAJDEH010000144.1 GCA_029259935.1 Planctomycetota bacterium | reverse complement strand
CATGCCGCGCCCCGAAAGGTGGTAGTAGGTTCCACCATACGCCATCAGCCCACAAAAACACGTGATAAGAATGAAAAGTGCGCGCAATCGAAACCGTCGAAATCGATGCAGTATCGAGCCAGAAGCTTTCATGGATCTTGGCGCGGCTAACGGTTCATTTTACCAAAAATTTGGAGCGTCGCCTAAAGTTCAAGGCGATTCGGCATGGATGCCGAACTCTGCGGCCGCGCGCTGTTAGCGGCGATCGCGGCCCGACTTCATGACGATTCCATTCTCGTCGCAATATGCTTCTAGGGCATCTTTGGAAATACGGATCGTGTGTGACTGAGACATAATGTCCGATTGGGAGCTGGCGTGGTAATCGTCCAATTTCCCAGTCTGAACCCAGCGTCGGATTGTCCCTGGCGTCACACCGCAAATCTGCGCGGCTTCGCTGACCGAGTAATACTTCATATTTCGTTGCGAAGCTACGACGACTAACGGTTTGGCATTCACGACACCGCATCTGACGAAGCGAACCACGTCGTGAATCTGAGTTGATTGTATTACAAAGCCGCGTTATGAACAAAGTCGGGCGGTGTCCGCGAAGCGGCGTAGCGTGAATGCCTTGTTGGTCGTCTAGGATGGTCAGCAGCTTTCCTGCCGCCAAAACAATGGCTTGCTTTGCTGAACGGCACTTTTTGCGAGGGCAACCAAGTGCTCAAGCATTTGACAAACGTCCGCAAGGGATGGTCGGCAGCCGTCAACTTGAAATGCCTTGGACCAAGCCTTCCCAACTCGATGTGCGTCGCCTGTACCCAAATGCGCCAATGCATCAACTAGTTCATCTGGGAATCGAAAGAGCCAGCCGCCATGCATCTCGGTGTAGACGTACACTTCTTTGTGTGATCCGAGCACGTCTAGATCTACTCCGTCTGCACCGTAGTCCTGGCCAGTGATCGCGTACTGTAGGGCGGCAATTCCTTCGGCGCAAACGCCGTAAAGGGCTGCACCTGTTACCCCATCGGCAACGGCGGATGATGCCCCAATAGCCGCATCCTGTTCCGACGTGAAAAAGACGTTTGCCTCTGGCTCACCCTTCATTCGCACCATAGCAGTCACACGGCTTGCGTTCGACCAACGGATTCGTCTGTTCGACGCGGTGCCTGCGACACCTGAAACGTCGATCGACAAGTTGATTCTACATCAGGACGCGGTATGCACCAAAACGAAGCGTCCGCCGTCTTCGGCGGCCCAGCAAACAAACGGTGTTGGCCGCCACGGACGTTATTCAAGCTCCCAAATTGCGATGATTTGATCATCTGCGGCGGTGGACACAAGGTCTCCGCCAGGCGCGATGGAAATGGACGTAATTGGTCTGTCATGAAGGTCGGTCGCAAACTGAGGCGTGAGATCCGACAACTGCCAACACCAAAGTTTTCCATTCGTGCGACCTCCGCCAGCGAGAAGCAGGCGGCCATTGGGTGAAAAGGCGAGGCAGTTAATACGACCTTCACCAATCCGTAACCCTTCAGCCGCCGAGTTTGCGACAACGTCGTGGAGAACGACTCCTCTTTCGATGCTGAACGAAACGAGGTGCTGATGGGCTGGTGAAAACGCCAACGCAGACACGGAAGTATCATGTGCGAATTTATGGACGAGTTCGCCTGTTTGACGATCCCACACGTAGACGTTTTCGATCGACGCGGCGGCGATGAGGTTTCCATCAGCAGAGAACACTACCTTAGAGAAAGGCTGGTGGTGATTGTTCGGTGCAAAGTCTTGAACCAGTTCGCCGGATTCTGCAGACCACAGACGGACGAGAAACGACGCGCTCACGGATGCTGCGATTTGCTGGTCGGTGCTGAGGGCAACGTCATGGACTTTGGCATCGTCGTCACGCCGAGACCACATCAGGCGGTCAGTGGCCATATCCCAAACGGCTAGTTCACTGAGCCTTGGATTTCCAGGGTCCATCGGATCACCCCCGCCCAGCACGATTAATCCATCGTTACTGACGCAGTCTGCTGCGTGGATGGCACTCTGGAATCGACTGGACTCGCAAATGAGGACCTGGTCGGCAACTGACCACACTTGTGTTTTACGGCCGTTCTTCTGGATCGAAAGCAGTTGCCTGTTCTGCCCGAGGAAAAGGAAGCAGGACGCGCCGTCTACATGCCACTTCGATCGTTGCACACATGCGGTCATGTTATCGCAATCGAGATTGTGTTCGGCTAACGGGTTTCTGGCCGACAACGTGTCGGGAAGTATCGGAAACTCCCCCAACTTAACGCGTGAATGGCCAGAATAGCAAATGCGGGTCGTAACTCGTCTGCCGAAGCGGGCACCACGGCGTAGGGGCAGCATGATTAAATATCCCCAGCCGCCGTAGATCAACGATTGATTCTATTACGCGAGTCCGCGTTGCGAAAGAAGGAAGACGACCGCACAGCGGCGTTGCGACCATGCTGTGTTGGCTTGCCTATTTTGTCCTGCGCAGAATTACAACATCCGAGACGGTGTTTTTCGCTATGTCTACCCACACGTCCTGGATCTTGCCTTCGGACTTGTATTTCAAGATGTGGATGTAGGTTGGCCAAGTTTCTCTGTAAATGAGTTCTTTTTTCGTTGCGCCGACGAACCGCAATTCGGAATGTAATTCGCCAGAGCGGGATAACTTGAAACCTTTGTCGGTTTTCGAGATGTCAACGAAGTATCCTGTTCCGTCCTCCCATCGGCCAATCCAATGGTCCGATGTGACATCCTCCGGCGACACCCCACGGTCGGCTCCAGTAGCCGGTGTGCGAAAAGGGCTTAAAAGAAACGCTGTGAGGACTGTCAGAACGATTGGCCAAGGTGAAGAAACGGCGGGGTTCATTTCACGGATTCCCAAGATGAGTTGTGGGTTTGGCAGGCAACGGTCTTTTCAGTCATCGGGATAATCAAGGCGACGTTTACCCCAGCAGTATCGGAGATACGACAGGACCGAAAGGCCGTAAACGCCGAACACGACACACGAGAGAATAGCAGCCCACATGGGCCGATTTCGAAAACCATCCAACGCGCTGAAAAGGATTCCGGTGCCAAGAATCACGATCACGAATGTAGAGCACACTCGCAAGATGGGATGAGCATTCATCGCATCAATAAGTGCCTTTCGCGATTGCTTCTCAATGTAGGAATCGTATTCGGACGTCCCAGGGGGTGGACACTTGTCTGGGACATTGTCGTTTTCAGGTGCCTCAGTCATCGCCACTCTGAATAGTCTGATCCGCCAACGGGAAGCACTGCCGACGCCGCCCCAGACCGAAGCGAAAAACGTCGAACAACTAAATGTTATTTTACGCGAGCGCCCGTGAAATGAAAGGCGAAGGCGTGCCCGCAGGGCCTCTGCGGCAGATGCTCTGTTGTACGACCGTTGCAGCGGAAGCGAGTCTCCACGGTGATTAACTTGAAAGCTGTCAGTCTAGATCGCGCGCGACAGAAAGCAGTTTGAGATCGAAAATCAGTACAGCATTCGGTGGGATAATGTCATCGACGCCTTTGTCGCGGTATCCAAGATGCGGGCCAGCACGAAAGCAACGCCGCCCGCCCACACACATGCCTTCGACGCCATATTCGAGCGCCGCGATTACGTCACGTTTGTCAAGTGTAAAGGAAAACAAGTCGAGCGATTGCACCACGTCGCCACGGTTGAGCGAAAGGTCATACGAAACCGTCACCGTGTCACCTCGCGTAGCCTCCCGACCATCGCCAATAATCTCGGATTCGAGCTTGATACTGGAGCGCATCGGATAAACTGAGGTCGTACAACGGTTTGAATGCCCGACACCGCCGTCAACGAAGGCATCCAGTGTCGAGCAGACTTGATTCTCCAACGGACGGGCGTTGAATTAAGAGCGAAGGTGTGGCCGAAGGCCCCCAGCGGGCATTCACTGTTGGCTGCCGGAATCAGCTTCGCGCCGAATGGATCGCTAGTGCAATCGCAAACCAAATCGCAATAGCGGCAATACCAGTCACGATATTGAGCACGGCCTTCACGGGTACGGGCAAGGTCGATTTGTAGATCGCAATATTGATCACATATGCCGCTCCTCCAAGTCCCCCACCAAGTGCGCCACCGACGGCAGCCAGCAGCAGAGGCCATCCGCAAAGTACATGGGCACCAAGGGGCAATTTCGAGGACTTAGGCGCAGCGGCATCGCCTGACGATGTAGAGTCTACAGAATCAGCATCTGGTGAGTCGTACGGTTTCTGCGACATAACATTCGACCTGCCAATGGGTTGAATGCCCGACACCGTCCTCATCGAAGGCGACCGATGTCGAGTGAGAGTTGATTCTCCACGGGGACGAGCGTGGAAACAAGGGGGAAGGTGTGGCCGCCGGCCCTCAGCGGGCATTCATTGTTGGGCGGCGACAAGCATTCAATTCGTGATCCACAAGAACAACCTAGATGCCAGCCAGAGCAGCAGTCCACCCATGAGTGGAAAGAGACCGGACGAATGTGCGGGGTCAGGAGACTCGCGCACAGCGCGGCCTCTCTTATTCAAAGAAGTTTTTAAACACGCGAAAGGTCACATAGCAGACAAATCCAATTGCTAAGGCAATCGCACCGAACAAGAGGATCATCAGCCCGCCGCCCTCCATCACTCGCCCGCCACCACCAGCCCGCATGCCCTTGAAAACGAAGAAAGCCAGCATTCCGACTCCTCCCACCGCTGGCAACCCCGCGACGAGACAGGATCCTCGCGTCGTTACCCCTGTGGGCGTCCGGCGCGCTGAGCCACCATGTGCGGCGTCAAACTCTTCGGTCGATTGAGATTCGCCATCGAACTGGGGCAACCCTTCAAGAAACCGGGGACTAACCCTCTCGATCCGATAGAATTCACCATCGATCGACTTGAGTCGCAACCCGCCAATCGACTCAAAGGCAAGGACCAACGGACTGAGGATCATCAACATTGTCCCTGACATCGAAGCGATCACCCCAGCGTTGCTTTCAAGGTCGACGACAGCGTAAATGCCTCCGCCGAAAAACAAGCACAATCCGATCCATAACACTAGCATCCCGACGAGCCTTTTGCTGCGGCGTCGCCAGCGGCCATTCAGCGGGACGTAAAGCGATACCGAGAGCGGTTCTTCGCCAGGACGTTGCGGGCGAGTCAATTTGACTTTGGTGTGCCGGCCGAAGATTTCGTCGTTGGTCTTCAGGCAGCGATTAGGAAACCGACTCTTGGATCGGTGGACAACAAGCAACTTGCCGTATTGCCACAAATTAATGAAATCTTGCGGGGCATTAGACATAAGATTCTGTTCGGCACCTTCGAGCCAACTAGGACTTGGTCATTTGTCCTTGGTCATTTGCTCGACCGCCGACTATCGGCTTCAGTCGTATGGAGAGAATCGTCGGCGTGGTTTATAGATATGCGATGTTCTGCCAACGGGTTGGCATCCACGACACCGCCTCGAACGAAGCGAACCATGTCGTGAAATTGAGTTGATTGTATTTCAAAGCCGCGCTCTGAACAAAACCGGGCGGTGTAGGCGAAGCGGCGAAGCGTGGATGCCTTGTTGGCCGAATCGAGCACCTCAGCGGACGGCGGGTTGACCGAGTAAGTCCTCTAATTTTTCTCGCTGGTCTTTTGTGAGGACAGTTTGTTCCAGATCAGACAAGGTCTTGCGCCTGAGTTGTTGTACCGCTTTGAACCACCCTCGCGCCTTGGCCTGCCTCAGCACGCTGAGTTGCTCATCAGAATCCAGGATCGCAGTGCGAATCGTATGCAACTGCTCATTCGTGAGTCCAAGAGTTTCCCTAACGACGGCGTAGTTTAGCAGAACACGAGCCCCTTGATTCTCACGTACTTCTTGCAGTTCCAGTTGTTGAATTCGTTTCAATTGTTGTGGATCGAGAACTTTTGCGATTTTATCACGGAGGCGCAAATCCCACTGCTCACTCAGCACAAAGAACTTCTTGCTGAATTCGCTTTCAATCCATGTCTTCCCTTCGGGAGCCGTTTTATCGAGTCCCCGCAACTGGACGAACGCCTCTTCGACCCACTCATCCTTCAGGCGTTCCGTTTCTTTGAGCTGCGACTCTGACAGTTTGTGTTCCCGATGCAGTGAGACGATTCGGGCGAAAATGCGAGGAGCCCGCCAGCTTTTCAGGGCCTGGCGAAGGAGGAAGTTCCGAAATCGTTCTTGTTGCGGCTCCGTGAGGATTTCGGCTGCACGATCGGTGAACTCATCGTGTTTGGGTGTGAAAAGGAACTCCCTGCGCCATTCGCCAGCAAGTCGATCGATCGATTCCTTTTGCTTCTGGGTCAGACCGAGTTCTTTCTGAGTTTCTAAGTCCTTGAGGCGACGCAGGATGGGATGAAGCGATTGCTTGGCTGTCCGGTTATCGTTCTGTGCCCTGGTCGGCAAACATGATGAAAGTATTGCCATGCAAACAGATATGGCTACGAAACTCTTGGAAACATCTGAGGTGCTAGCGTAATGGTTCGTCACATTATTCCTGAGCAACCAACGGGAAGATTATTTGTCACCGCCCTTGTGAAGGCGAGGAGTTAAAACAACGATTGATTCTACCAAATTTTCGCGGCTTGCATCACACCGAAGGTGATCGCGAAGCGACTAGCAAATTATCTATGTTGGGCGGCGGGTGCCACCAACATTCAGTGCCAATCCGCACCACAGCAGAAACATTGTTGGGCGACTGGAGTTTGCACCAAGGCTACCCCCTATCTCGATTTAGCCGCTGAGTGCTACTCCGATTCAACCAATTCGTTGTATTTGATTCGCTCAAGAATCTCACCGAAGAGGATGAAGTTGGCTTTGCCACACGCGATGGCGATCTCTTGTTCTTCCTGGCTCAGTTCGGGGCGACCATCGGAAATTGCCTGACGAAACTGAGCCTCAAGTTTGCGAGAAGACTCGGCGAACGTGCGAATAAGTGAAAGCAACTCATCGTCAAATGGTGGAGACGAATCCAAGCACTGTTCGAGTACCTCGGCGGTTGCAGCCGCTTGCCCTGCACCCAAATGCATCCGTTGCAGTTCGGTCGCGACGGAATTCAAATCGGGATGCTGCCACGCAATCGCCTTGGTTAGACCGATGGCGAGGGCTTCGCGGTGTTTGTAAGTTGGGTCTGAACAACCTGTGACGAACACCGCGCTCAGAATCGTGACACATAGCGGTCGGTACACGGATTCCCTCGTGCGGCTAACGGGTTGGCATTTCGGTCGCCGTATGTAGCGACACGGAAAAGCTATGAAGAATTGTTGATTCTACCAAAATGTTTGCACGCATGAAGCAGATCAGGGCGATTGCGAAGCAACTTTGCCGAAGATGCCTTGTTGTCCGCCCGTGAATTGCTGAGAGATTATCCATCGTTATTGGCGTTCTCAGACGCACGCATCTGCTCACGCCGGATGTCCTTTTCGGCTTTGATGCGGTCACGACACGCTCGGCATCGCACAGCGGTTGCGTAAAGCGTGCCCTTGGCAACCTCGTAGTACCATTTCTGTTGTTTTGCGGTCCAAGTTTCTTCGGTACTGCAATCACAGCATTTGAAGTGAATGTCGACGTAGAAGGTTGGTGGCGAGTCGTAAGAGTTGTTCGGCACCTGTTGTGATGTGTCAGCAGCAACAGCATCAGGCGGCAGTCCACCTTGGGCGATGCGGCGTTTTTCACAGCGACGGTTCATGGCAACTTAGGTGCGGCCAACGGGTTGCTGGCCGAGAACTTGTCGGGAAGTGTGGGAAACTCCGCCAATTTAACGCGCGAATGGCCAGAATAGCAAATGCGGGTCGTAACTCGTCTGCCGAAGCGGGCACCACATTCAACCTTGCCAAGGCGCGACAGGTCCGCGAGGCCACGGAGTTCGACCTACTGTACATTGACCGCGTGACGGTTGACTTCTTCGGCGGATGCCGTCTACTGATGGGTCCAATCCACATCGGCTCTTTCGTAATTCATAGAATCGAAAATGGCCCCTACGAACGAAGAAACCGTGATCGTCCGCGATCGGGATGGTTTGCGGCAACTTGGCCCAACCGATGATTGGACGACGATGACGTTGGTGGGGGCGTTATCCGCCGACCCACGCTGCTTTGATGAACTCGCCCGAGCTTGGTTGCGATATCAACCTAATGCCCCGCTCGAAGAATTGCCGTGGACAGAATGTTCCGCCGCGCCGGCAACGGGCCGGTGGCTGCTGCTGGATTTGGCGTGTTTGCGCATCGTGGCCGGCGGCGGCGCGGAGTTGCCTGAAAACCCGGCCGCTTTCCAACGTGATGAAGGGCCTTGGCATGGTGAAATGCCCGTCGTGTGGATCAACTTGCCTCCCGATTGGCAGTGCGTCGAAGCCACCGATTGGAAAGAAGCTCTGCCGCCCTTGCCCGTCCCCGCCGAACCGCTTGACGTTCGTGGCGTTCTGTTCGGGCGAGCGCTCGCGGATGGGATAGCGCGGCGAACGCTGGAGGCCGCCCGTCGCGAGCCGCTGCCGGCGCGGTGCCGTGGGTGGTCCGATCCGGGTCCGGACGAGTCGCCGTCGGAATCGCAACGCGAAATCGAGGCCCGATGGCACGCGCTGACCGTTGCCGTACACGCCGACTGGCTGATGACCCCGCGCGAGGATCTGGAAGGCAAACCGCCTCGTCCCTTTTTGCACCAGGGACGTGATTGGGTCGATCGTGAACTCCACAACCGTCAGATGCAATGGTCGAACGAGGGCGGCGCGCCGCGCGCGCTCGACCGCGATACGTTCGCCTACCGCCATGGTCCGCTAGGGTGTCACGAAGTCGTGATGTATTTCAACCTTTGCCGCGAGTTGATCGACACCGCCCGGGACCGGATTGTCGAGACGCCAGCGATAGGCCACGCCGCGCTGACGCAGGCAATCCACAATCACGCTCAGTGGTGGTTGGCGGAGGGTTCGATGGATGGCGACCCGACCCCGCCGGCGGCAGTCATTGAGAATGAACGGCGACGCATGCCGCTGGTCGGCGATGGCAGCCACCTCGACTGCGACTGCCCGCTTTGCCGGATGGAAGCCGAGGGCGGTTTCGGCCCCATGTTTCGCGGCTACGATGGCCACCATCTGGATTTGGACGATGAGTTCGCATTCTCGCTGCGGGCAACGCGGGAGGAATGGGAGCAGGAGCGGGAAGAGTACCGCAAGTTCAGCGAAGAAATGGATGCAAAGCGACTGCAACAGGAGGCGGCGGGCGAAGACCCGTTTGCCAGTGCCTGGTCGACATCCTATGTCGATGACGATTTGGTGTCCCGGGCCGGCGGGTCGTCGCCCTTGTCGATGATGGCCCTGGCGGTGCGGCTCGCCGAGATCGTATCCGATTTGCAAGACGCGGGTGCCAGCCACGACGTGATCGAATCGCTCAACGTCGCCTTTGACGCTTTCCGTGCCGCGAACGGTGACTTCTCATTAACGGCATCGGCGACATCCCAACTAGCCGAAGTCCTGGAGCAAATCGCCGCCGCCCACCCGGTGCTGACCGTCAAGGCGGCCGATCTACAGAGCCAGCTTGACGAACGGCGGCGACAAGACGATCTTCCGTTCTGAAACTTCTTCCGCGGTTCCTGCGACTCGCGTGGCTACCCGCTCGCCCCAGGGCAAGTCCGATGCGATGCTTTAGAGACACGGTTTGAATATCGCGGTAAGATTGCCCACATGCTGAGTTGCCCTGCATGTGCCACCGAGAATTCCGAGTCAAGCAACTATTGCTTGCACTGCGGCTCCGTCTGGATGCCGAGCTCCGTGGCTCGTGCGCTGTTGGGTGGCTCAAGTGACGTTGTGTTGCGCACGTTCACGACAAAACCGAATCGCTGCATCTGTTGCCTCACAAGCGAAGTCATTCATATTTGGCGTATTTCCCCACTCAAGCAGTGCCGCGAGATTCATTGGGTGAGTCAGTGAATTCCAAGCGGTCGCAAGTTGTAGATCGTCTGCGCTCCAAGGATTCGTGGGAATGTCGTTACCAGATTTGAAACAGTGCCGGACGTGATCTGTCCAGCGATCCTCGAGTTCTGACCAGAGGGAGTATAGCGATTGAGAATTCACGAACTGTTCGCCCAACGGGAAGAATATCCGTCGCCGCAGTGAACGAATCGCGCGACGTTGACTATCGACGTAATTCTATTACGTGAGCCCGTGTTGAGAAAGATGGAAGGCGATCCCGATGGGACTTTGCGGATGATTCTGTGTTGTGTGCCGTGGGCTGCCCGAATCGCTACTACCACATTCCACATTCGTTGGGTGGTCTTGGAATCAGGATTTTCATTGATCCGTTGAACTGTTCGTGTGGGCTCTTAATCGGATCGTTCAGATTGAAGACTTGGAATCGAACACGATCGCCAATGGAAGCAATGTCAGATGGATGTCGGATGTAATCCCAAGTCAATTCCACAACACGAATTAGTCCCGAGACGCCATCAACCTCGACGAAAAGACCAAAGTGCTCGATCCGGGTCACAACACCTTCGCAAATGTCTCCGGCTTTCATCGGTTTTCATGCACACAACGGAAAGATTATTTGTCACCGTCCCCGCGACAGTGACGACTTTGATCAGGTGTTGATTCTACCAAATGTTCGCCGTTCGTATCACGCCGAAGGTGATCGCGTAGCGACTAGTAAATAATCTATGTTGTCCGCCCGTTCGAGTTCGCGATCTCGAAGCTACGCCGGATCACCCAACCGACATCACCAGAAATCGACTTGTCCTCAGCGACCCACCGTTTGATCTCGCACCACATGTCAGATTCCGTCCATTCGTGAAGGCTTCTGCGAGTTACGGCGATCTTTGACGTAACGCGATGAAGTATCTCGTTGATACAGCGAATCGCCTTGACCTTCTCCGCATCCGATCTGTCGCTGTCGTCCCAAACGACGCGAACGGTGATTGTCAGGTTGTGTGCGAGAGTCTCGTAGAAGCGAAGCCGACGCTCGTTGCTCAACGCTGAGATATCAGCAGCAAAGTCGAATTCCGATTGGTCGGACATTTGGCGGAATTTCAGCGAGTTTGGAGCGCCAACGGGTCCGCACAGCCGTCGCCGCTGGTTGCGACATCAAACAGCCATGCATGAAATTCAGTTTACCAAATGTTGGAGCGTCGCCCAAAGTTCAAGGCGATTCGGCATGGATGCCGAACTCTGCGGCTTGTGCGGTGTTGGCCCGGCTATTCTGTGTTGAGCGATCTCAATCGCCTGTAAACGGCCAATCCAGTTCGAGATCCAACGGCGGCAGAAAACTCTTTTGGGACTTCAACTTTCGGTCCGTCAGCCAGCTCGACGCGAAAGCAAATGGTCAATGTGTCGCCTTCAATCTTGTAGATGCCTTTTTTCGTCCACGCATCTGGACGACCGTTGGGAAGTACCCGACCAAACTCAAGTTGTTGGGTATCATGCATTGGGTGAAGCCTAATTCGCATTGCAATCTTCGTCGCGTCGGGCTTTGCTGATTGCAAGTACCATTCCACCAATGAATTGCCATCGATTTCAATTCGCTGCCACTGAAAGGTCGTGCGTGGGGCTGATCCTGACTTTGTGATTCCTTCGTTCGTATAGGATTCCAATATCCAGATGCCCTCGATTGGGTTTGCGTGGTCTTTCTGTTGGGCAGCGTTCGCGCCGTCCAGAGTGGGAACAGCAGTCACAACGAACAGAATAACGTTGAGCATCACGATCCTCCTTGAGTTCGCCAAACGGATTCGCACAGCCGTCGCCGCTACTTGCGACACCAAACAGGCCGTGCATGAGTTTCATCTTAACAAATGATAGCGCTTTGCCCCAAGTTCAAGGCGATCCGGCATGGATGCCGAACTCTGCGGAGGTGTGGTGTTGTGCGGTCCGAAGCTATCGCATAATTCCGAAGAGTTTGAAGACCCCCATTATTCCCGTGACTATTGCGGCCAGCCAAAGCAACCACCCTATTTTGTTTAACTTCTCGCGATTCTCTTCCTTGGTCTTGGCAATCGGAACGACTCCTGAAGCCGAGAGGACACAAAACAGAGCGATAGCCAACGATATACCGCCGTTGATTAAGTCAGCAGAGTTCATTCAACGTCTCTCGTTAAGTTCAATTGAGTTCGCCCAACGGGTTGGGATTGCTGACGCCGACTCTCTATGCGTCAAGTCTTTGCGCTCAGCGTAGCAGTATCATTATCTCCCAAGACAAAGCACAAGCAACGGCGTTCGCGCCCGCGACCCAGCAGCAATCGCTTGTTAGCCGACCAGCCGGAACACAGTACCGCGAATAGGCGGCGGACTACCGAAGATGTTGCGATCGACCCAATTTGCGGGAGCGAATAGGACGCAACGCCGATAGTGCGCGGAAAGGTCCTCAGATGCAAACACGTCGTCGGCTGGGACGTACAGAAAGCCTGCCAACTGGCATTCCGCTGCCTCCGTCATGCCGCGCCCCGAAAGGTGGTAGTAGGTTCCACCATACGCCATCAGCCCACAAAAACACGTGATAAGAATGAAA
>JAJDEH010000143.1 GCA_029259935.1 Planctomycetota bacterium | reverse complement strand
GATGGTAGTTTCGATGACGATCTGTCACTCGAACTGGATGACTCGGAAGTAAGCCTGGACGACGGTGCCGTCGCCAGCACGGGCTCGGATTTGGGTTCTGACATTGCCTTGGAAGCCGACGACGACGACTTGGATGTCATGTTGGCGGGCAGCGGAATGGGCAGCGACCTCTCCTTGGGAACGGACAGCGGCATCAATCTTAGCCCCACCGACAGCGGGCTTTCGCTGGAAGAAGAGCCGCTGGATCTCGGCGGGTCTTCCATTGAACAGCTTGAGCTGCCCGAAGACGACGACATGATCTCCCTGGAGGATTCAGGGCAATCGGGCGTGGGCTCGCAACTGAAGGCGGACGACGAATTTCTGCTGACGCCGATCGAAGAAGCCGAGGATGAATCGAGCGGTTCGCAAGTCATCGCTCTGGAAGATTCCGAAGTCTATGCCGACGCGGACGCGCAAACGATGCTTGGAGCGGGAGATGCTCCTCACGCCTTGGTCGCTGCGGATGTCGACATGGGCATGGGTGCCGTGGCACCGGGAATGACGGCGCAGCCGATGGCCATGGCCGCTCCCGCCCCGTCGCTGCCCGAGGCAAAATATTCAATCTGGAATGTGGCCAGCCTGATGCTCATCCTCTTGTTGCTCGCCTTGTGCGGAACGATGATGGTCGATGTGATGCGTAACATTTGGTCTTCGGAACAACCCATCGCGTTGACGACCTCGTTGATGGATTGGCTGGTCGAAACGATTGGCTTTAACTAAAGCGTGACGTCGTTAGGTTGGCAGTGACGGCCGTCGTCCGCCAATCGGAACCGCCCCCGGCGCGCGAGTGCCAACGGGCTTGTTGGGCCGACGACGACTTACAATGCGTTCAAAGGTGACGAGCATCTCCAAGGCCTTGTCTCGACGCTGAAAATGGGAGGCGACGAATTTTCGGCCGCGCTCTCCCAGTTGGGGAAGCGATTCGAGATCGGCGAGCCGAACAACATGTTCGGCGAGCGCCGTCGAGTCGCCGGAGGGAAGGGATTGTCCACAGTCCGCCTGTTCAACAATCTGAGCGGCCTCACCCTCGCTGGCCAGCAACAGCGGAATCTCCATCGCCATCAATTCGAAAATCTTGGAGGGAATCACCGTGCGAAAGACGGGATCCGGCTTGAGATGCACGATGGCCAGGTCGAGCGCCGCGTAGTAGCTGGCCACCTCGTCGTGAGGCACGTGGTTGGCAAAGGTCACGTTTTCCAATCGCAGCAACCCGGCTTGCTCCTCCAAGCCTTCCCTTTCGGCACCTTCGCCCATAATCAGGAAGTGAATGTCGCGCCGGCCGCGGCAAAGGCCCGCCGCCTTGATCAAGGTTTCCAGCCCGTGCGCCATTCCGGTCGTGCCGATATACCCCGCCAAAAATTTCGCGGGCGAAATGCTCAGCGACTGGCGGGCGTTGGCGACCGCTCGGGCCGGGGCGAATTTCGACGTGTCGACTCCATTGGTCACGACATCGATCTTGCTTGGCGGTATCCCTCGGCTAACCAGATTTCGTTTGAAGGCGTTGGTCAACACCACGATGCGATTGGCACGATGGTAAAGAAAAATTTCCAGCTTGGTCAGCCATTTGATAAGCCGTCCCTTGGAAATGCCGACCGCCTTGATGCTGTCGGGCCACAAATCGCGGACCTCGAAAACCCACGGCCGCCAGCGGAGGATCGAAACGGCCCAGCCGGCAACCGCCGCGAAAAATTGTGGTGAGGTGGCCAGCAGAAGATCGAATTTAGGAAACCGCCAACAAAAGGCGATCACCGAGAACATGAAACTCAGATAGTCCACTGCCCGCCAAAGGAAACCGTGATTTCGTGCCATGAACGTCCACAGACGAATCACGCGGACGCCATCGAGCATCTCTTCTTGGTACAGCCGATTCTTGTATCCTTCGAAAGGGCGGCCGTGCGGCCAATTCGGCACGCCGGTGACCACGACCACTTCGTGGCCTTGTTCGATCCAATGCTTGGCATGGTCCTGAATTCGGAACGACGTCGCCGCGATTTCAGGAATGAAGTTATCCGCAATGACCAAGATTCGCATGTTGATTTACCAGCCCTTTCGGATCACTCGATTTCTTGGTCAAGCCGCTTTGGCAAGACTTGCCGCGTTTGGCGATGGCTTGGCGATCGACCGCATCTCGACAATCAGCGCGGCGCTGAATCTGTCAGCGCCGGGCACGGAATTCACAAGTCGCTCGTAAAGCCATCCCAACAGATAAGTCGGCGCGGTCATTCGCAAATACTCCGGCCGTCCTTCCAGCATGACAAAGGCGGGTACGCCAAACTGATTTCGTTGCGCCAGTCGCCGCAGGTCGTTGAGTCGGTTCGCGCGATAATAGGTGGGAAACGTATCGTCGCTCTTCCGCCCCCGCCATTCGTTGACCATTTCATGAAACCAATGCGGGGTGTAAGCCGCGATGACCGACACATAGTGGGATCGATTCGGCGTCTTCGCCAAAAAGACACCGCCCGGTTTGAGTACTCGTCCAACTTCGCGAATCACGGCGTCCGGATCTTCCACGTGTTCCAGAACATAATTTGAAATCACCACATCAAATTCGTCGTCTGGATAGGGAATCTGATCTCCGGAAGCGATGCGGGCTTCATCCAGATACGGGTTGTCCAAGACGCGCTCGTCCAGGTCGATTCCGCAGACCCGTTGCACTTTGCCGCGCACATTCATCTCGGCGACACGTCCGGATCCCGCGCCGAGATCCAATACATGATCGCGCGGGCCAAGGTGCTTGAGGATTTCCGTCCGAAATAGCTGGTCGCACCAGCGTGAATCGACGCCGGGATACAGCGTCCGATCCAACCATTGGGTTAGTCGAGACATGAATTCGAACCGATTGAATAATCGCAAAGAGAAGAGCAACGAGAAGAGAAGAGGGGCGGATTATAGAATTCATCTTCGATTTCTGTCAAAGCCACAATTGGTCGGATTTGATAGCATGATGGCAACCCTTGATTTGCATGCTGCCGACAGCGAAAATTCGGTAGTCGGGGGAGGACGGCATCCTCGTGGTTGCTGTCATCCATGGCGATTCCTCGCCCGCAGCGAGGTGCTTTCACCACGAGCGCGGACAATAAACCACTGAATAAGGCGAGCAGACATGCATGTTTACCGGCACTCGGGCGCAATTCCGGCGGGGGCGGGCGTGATGATGGTGGCCCTGGGCATGCTCACGGCGATCGTCGGCGGCGCGATCTATGCACTGCTGATCTTCTACATCCCTTTTGTCTACATCAACGTACTGTTGATGCTTGGACTGGGTGCGGCGATCGGAGGGACCGTTGGCAGCCTCGCCCGAGCGGGCAAGATTCGAAATAGCAGCCTGACCACGATACTTGCATTCATCTTGGCACTAGTTGGAATTTACGTGGAATGGGCCACGATTCATCTGCCCCTATCGGGATATCAGTTGGGCATTTTGGCCTATCATCCAAACGTAGTACTCGATCTCATGATTTATCTTTATCAAGAGGGATGGTGGAGCTTTTCCGATCGCGCTCAGCAGAATCTGACCGGGATTCCGCTGGCTATCATTTGGGTTCTGGAGGCGGGAGCGATCATTTGTACGTCTGTCGGGGTCGCGCGATCCTTCGTCGCGCACCGCACGTTCTGCGAGGGTTGCAACCGGTGGACCGACACCGATACGGGGGCGAACTATCTGTTGGGTACGGGCAGCGAACCGCAAATCCAAGGTGCCGCGATGGGGGACTTGCGGGGATTGAACGAGTTGGAACGGGCAGCCGGCTACGAGGATAAAGTGATCCGCATCGATATCGACATTTGCCCTTCGTGCGAGCAATCGAACTTCGTTACCATTCAGGCCGTTACCAACAAGCTGGACTCCAAGGGAAACAACAAGCAAGTACTCCAGGTCATCGTTCGAAATCTGGTAATCAAGCAGGCCGATGTCGACTTTGTGCGAACCTGCGGACAGGGCGTTGTCGAGTTAGACCCAGAAGGGTAATTACCAATTTCGCGTCACCAGCGCGGGATATTCAGCGCCGATTCTGATTTTGGAAAACGATGGGAATGGCGAAACCTGCGGGGGCCAATTTCAAAAAGCCCGGCTTTCTTCAAGCCGGGCTTTTTAATAAACATCGAATCGAGCCCCATCCGTCGAGGCTATTCTTCCTTGACGCGTTTGAGTACGAGCGACATCTGGCTGGAATCCGACCCGCTCTCCAGCGACTCGGGGCGGTCCGAACCCGGCATTGCCATGCACAATCGTAACGTGTCGGCCTTCACTTCGAACACACCGTGTACGGTGACGGCTTCGCCGTTTCTGCTGATTGAAAAGTCGATTTGGCTCGGAGACGGGGACGTATCCAGTTTGACGGTAATCCCTTTCTCTTCATCGCCATTTTTCTTCTTGACCGTCATTTGGTCCCCACTAAAGGTCACCATGTCGCCAACCGGCCGCTCGAAATCCTCCCCTTCTTTCTTGGCGGACTCGACTTTCCAGGTTCCTTCAATTTTCGACTTCTTATCATCCGCGCGCAAACTGCCAGCCACACCGATGACAACGATGCACACGAGGGTAAGGTAAGAGGCGATTCGCTTCATCGACGGGTTTCCTTTGTGTAAGTGAGAACTCGTGCCACGACGATCATGACGGTTCGCGGCGCGGACATGCTGCGATGAGTATAGATCGTGCAAGACCGTGTTTCAAATCGTGGTCGCGCGCATATGGCCAGATCAGCCGCGAGAACTCCGGTTCTCCCCCTTGCCAAGGGGGAGCTAGAGGGGGTCGCCTGTACTCGAAGTGACCGTATCCGCCCAATCTTCCAACATTTGGAATTGGCGGACGAAATCATTTTCGGAAACGCCAAGCGGGCTCTTGAAGAACGACGCCAGGAACGTCAGCAGTCCGCGCTCGCCCGTTCGTTGGGCAAGGTCGGTGAATCGCACCAAGTCGAGAACCAAGGGCGCGGCCAACAACGAGTCGCAGCCCTGCCAGGTGAACTGCATCACCATCGGCGTTCCTAGGAAACCGCGGAAGTGAATATGATCCCAAGCCGTTTTCCAGTCGCCCAGGCTGCGGATGTATTCGATGCTGACGTGCGTTTGCGGGCTGTAGCCCAGGATTTGGCCTAGCAGGCGGTCCTTGCTGGTGACCTTCGTTTTCTTGTTGGCCGGGTCGTCCAGCACTTGTCCGTCCATATTGCCGAAAATATTGTGGCCCACCCAACTCATCACGTCCAAGTTGCGATTGCCGAACATCGGTGCCAAGGCGCTCTTGAGCAACGTTTCGCCCGTCTTGCCGTCGTGCCCCATGTGGCACGTTTCGCGCTCCAACGCCAATTCGCCAATCGCCTTCGGTGCTGATCCGACCGAGGGCGTGAAATTGATATACGGAAAACCAAGATCCAATGCGGCAATCGCGTATAAGGAACTGGCGGCCAGTGGGCACTTGGTCGGCTTGTCCAGCAGCCGCTTCAAGTCGCTCCACCGATCGGGGATCGCGTCTTCGTCCAGCGGCGGTTCCGTCGAGGCGACGTTGACCATGATCAACTGGTCCAGCTTGTTCGCCTTGACGAATTTCCGCAAATCGTCTTGCACCCGCTCGATCGCGGCCCGCGGCGCTTCCCGTTTTCGCGTCAGCGAGCGGTCAGCAAGACCCTCAATCGTCGAGCCGACATTAAACAAGACTCCGGGCCGAATGTTGGCGTCGATGCGATCGAGATCCGTCTTGCATTTCGAGATGATGCGGGGGTCCAACGCGTGGCTCACCTCGTGCAGCTTGACGGCTTCTTCGTGGAGCGTGGTTTTGCGAATATCGTGTCCGCCGACGACAAAGTCACGCCAGTCGGGCAAATCCAAGTCGGCGAACCGCGGCAACATGCTGACCAGGCCACAGTCGTCGACCAATTTCTTTCGCAACGCGACCAGGCCCACCGTCGCCGTTGTCGCCACGCCTCCCTTGGCTCCCAACAGCCACAATCCAATCCTACGCCGTGCCATAGTGAATAACAGTCCTCAGTGAACGAAAGTTGAAGGAGTGCCCGAGACGCATGGAGCCGCGCGGCATGAGTGTTTGCGGCGAGATTTGCGAGTGGCTCAGCGCTTCGCAGACGCGACCATGGCCGAGTGCGAGGGGGCTATCTGGAAGCGAACCTCGGAGCTACTATTATTGTCGCATGCTAGAAGATGGATCGTCAAGCAGCGAGTCGGAGCGTGCGTGGCCAGAATTCACGGCGAGAGTAACAATTGTTGCAACGAGAGCTGATGTCGCAACTTGACCGCAACCATTTGTCCGCCGTTTTGAAAGCCGTGAAACGGCGGCAGCATGTAGCCACGGGCGTAAGCCCGTCGGTCGAGGGAGGAGCCGGGCAGCTTTTCCTCACGGATACAAATAGCGTAATTTTTACAGGTTGAAAATCATGTTTGAAACCCTCGAAATGGCCCCGCCGGACGCGATCTTGGGTCTCAATGAGGCATTTAAGAAGGACACGAATCCCAACAAGATCAACCTCAGCGTGGGCGTTTACCAAGACGCGAACGGCAAGACGCCGATTCTGGCCTGCGTGAAAGAAGCCGAACGGCGGTTGCTCGAAGACGAAGCCAACAAGAGCTATCTGGGCATCGACGGAATGCCGGAATTCGGGCAACGCATTCGTGAACTGTTGCTGGGCGCGGACCATCCAGCCGTCACGGAAAATCTCGCCGTCACACTGCAAACACCAGGAGGCACCGGTGCATTGCGAGTCGCGGCTGATTTCGTGCGGCGTAAATTTCCCCAAGCAAGTATCTGGTGCAGCAGGCCGACATGGGCCAACCATCCGGCCATCTTCGATACCGCCGGAATGCAGGTGAAGCAATATGCTTATATCGATGCCGCGGGAATCGGCTTCGATTTCGACGCGATGCTTCAGTCGCTATCGGAAATCCCGGCGGGCGATGTCGTCTGTCTTCACGCCTGCTGCCACAATCCAACGGGGATCGATCCGACGCCCGGACAATGGAATCAGATCGCCGAGATGATTAGCGAGCGACGCTTGCTACCGCTGGTCGACTTTGCTTACCAAGGATTCGGCGACGGCCTCGACCAAGACGCGCAAGGCTTGCTGCGCATGTGCCAAGCCAACCCCGAAATGCTGATTTGCAACTCGTTCTCCAAGAATTTCGGTTTGTACGGCGAGCGGGTTGGCGGCCTGACGATCACCGCTTCCGCGCCAGACGCCGCTCAAGCCGCGCTTAGCCACGCCAAGAAATGTGTTCGCGCGAATTACTCGAATCCACCCAAACACGGCGCGGCCATCGTTGCCAAAATCCTCGGCGACGACTCACTTCGCGATGGGTGGGAAGTGGAATTGGCGGATATGCGCCAGCGGATCAACGGCATGCGCGAGCTGTTCGTTAATACGATGAAAGACAAAGCGCCTGAGCGTGACTTTTTCTTCATCACCAATCAGCGCGGGATGTTTTCATTCTCCGGCCTGACGCCGATACAAGTCGACGAACTCCGCCAAAAGCATTCGATCTATATCGTCGGCAGCGGCCGCATCAACGTCGCCGGCATGACCCAGGCCAACATCGAACCACTCTGCAACGCGATCGCCTCGGTGCTGTAACGTCTCACGCGAAGGCGCTAAGGCGCGAACAAACAATGCTCCTTAGTGGCTTTGTGCTTTTGTGCGAGATTTATGGTCTATTTGGCCGCGTAATCCTCACCGTTCAAGCTACGCACAACCGATTGTAGCCAGTTGTTTAGCCGGGGCCGGAGGCGCTCGACGGTTGCTTTTTCAGTTTCGGCGACATTCTTGGTTTCTTTCGGGTCGGTCGCCAAGTTATAAAGCTGCCACCTTTCATCACCCTTGTTCTTAATGCGATGCAGCTTCCAGTCGCCGTCGATCCAGGCGGCGTGACCTTCGAAGTGATCTGCCGCATACTTCGGGTTGGGCAGCTTGGCTGCATCCCGGCTCGACTCATGTGGTTCGAGGTCGCCGCCTTTTTCCTGCGCCGCCAGCAAGTCGCTCATCCATCTGGCCGACGGTGTTGAGATGCCGCGCGTCGAGTAGTCCCAGAAGCCCATCGGTTGTGGCCGCGTTTTCAACTTGCCGTCGATCAAGGACACGAGACTGACACCATCCCGCAGCGGTGACTTCTTTTCCGTCACGCCGGCAATTTCCAACAGCGTGGGAAAGATGTCCGAGGTATTGCAGCGAATGTCGGTGGTGCGAGGCTTGGGAATTCGCGACGGCCACTCAAGGATGGCCGGCACCAGTAATCCGCCCTCGTAGACTTGGCCTTTGTTTCCCCGAAACTCGCCAGCGGATCCGACGCGCGGCAACGCACCGTTGTCGCTGCAGTACCAGAATACGGTATTGTCGCGGATGCCGAGTTCCTTCAAGCCGCCACGCAGCTTTCCAAAGGCTCGATCCATGCCGGTGACTTCGCCGTAAAAATGTTGCAGCTTTTCGGACTCGTCCTGGTAGTGCGCTCGGTCTTCCTCGACTGCTCGATGAGGACTGTGCGGCGAACCAAACCAGACGACCGCAAAAAACGGCTGGTCGCCATCGGCTTTGCCACGAATCCAATCAAGCGCCGCGTCGACGGTGACAATGGAACTTTCGCCCTTCGTCGCAACGGCCTTTCCTTTGTGGCTAAGGATTGCATTGTTGTCGTAAAAATTGGGAGCGCTCAGCCACTCGTCGAATCCATTGCGCCCTGGGTTGGCGGGGCTGTTCTTGCGGACAGAACCTAGATGCCATTTGCCGAAATGCGAGGTCGAATAGCCGGCTTCCTTGAGCACTTCCGCGATCGTCACTTCCTGCGGCCGCATCGGATAGCCCCACTTGAAGACGCCCATCCGATTCGGATGGCGGCCGGTCATGACGCTGGCTCGGGTTGGCGAACAGACCGGGGCGGCGGCGTAGAACCGATCGAACCGCAGTCCGACCGCGGCCGCTTCGTCAAAGTTGGGCGTCTTCAGTTTTGGGTGGCCGTTATAAGCCATGTCGCCCCAGCCTTGATCGTCGGCCATGACCAGCACGATGTTGGGCTTGGCATCCGCCGCGCAAAGCACGCTAAGGTTCGCACAGGAAAACAGCAACAAGAGCAGGCCGGTGTAGGTTCTCACGTGAAGGCTCCAAACAGACATCTAGCGGGAATGATTCTCCCACTAGTGTAGCCAGGCGCGCGGCCGGTTGCGAGGAACTAACGGCATTGACGACCGCTCGGAGACTCATCCCGCGTGGTAGTGCAGGCTTTCGGACAAGTACGGATCCTGCTTCGGGACCGGATTCGTTGCCGCGAAGCAGCGGATCACGAGCAGCCCCGTCACCGCGGCTAGGCAACCGATCCCGGCGACTTCCCATAACCCGAAGACTGGAGCTTCGAAGAGCTTTGTTTCACTAGCGCCTGTTGCCCCAACCGACGGGAAGACCATCAAGTACAGATCGACCCAGCGGCCGATCAGCACCACGCCGGCGACCTTCATCATGACGCCGGCGCTGCGTTTGGCCCGCATCGGCAGCAGCACGAAGAACGGGACGATCCAGTTGAGGATGATCGACAGGACCACGACTGGCCCCCAGGAACCATGGATGCGGTGGATGAAGTACGACGTCTCTTCCGGAATATTCGAGTACCAGATCAGCATATATTGGCTGAACCAGATGTACATCCAGAAACAACTGAATCCAATCAGCAGTTTGCCGAGGTCATGCAGATGTTCGTCCCTAAAGATTCCCTGCAGCGGCCCGCCCGGAGCCCGCATCACCAGGCCGAGTATGATCACGGCGGCCAGAGCGGCCTGGATCATCCCCGAGAAGTTGTAGACTCCCCACATGGTGCTGAACCACAAGGGATCCAGCGCCATGATCCAATCGATGCTGGCCAGCGAAAATGTGACCGCGTAGACCGCGAGAAACAGAGCCGACAGGCGCACGTTACCTCGTGTCAGAGTGGCATCGCCCGTCTCGTCTTGCTGTTGCGAACGAGTAACAAGCAACCGCGACAAGAAGCTCCATGCCACGATGTAGATCACGGCGCGAATGAGCCAAAACGCGGGCGTCAGCCATATCTCTTTGAACCAAAACGTCCCCGCATCGCCTTCGCCGTGACTCCATCCGTAGGCGCTGGCTCGCGCGAACAGGACAAGAATCATCGCCCCGCCGGCCAGCGGAAGAGTCTTGGCCAGCGTTTCTGGAATGCGGCGGAAAGCGACATGCCAGCCGGCTCCCGTAACGTAGGTGAGCGCCACGAAGACGGCCCCGCCTAGTCCGAGTGTGAGCAGGTAAAACGCGGCTACCAGCAGATTGCTCCACGTGCGATCCGGCGCGAGCCAAACACCGGCGGCCAGCACTAGTGCGCAAACGAGGATCATTCCGGCCAAGCTGCGCTGCTGATTCCGTGTTGAATACGGCGTCGTCATCGAAAACTCACTCCAGTCCGCCCACGTGCGATCGGGCCACGCGCGGTCAATCTTGTTGTTGGTCCAGCCGCCTTTCAATCTCATCGATACGGCCCGCGATCTGTCGCAGGTAGTCGATTATGACGGCATGTGTGTACTTGGCATCAATTCCGACCGGCGAATCGGGCGAACTGAGCTGGGCAATCAAGGATTCAAAGGAGTCCTTCGGTTTGGCAAGTGGATCGTTGATCGGCATGGCTACTACGTCTCCTTGGTGTTTTCGGATTCCGGATTGGTCTTCGGCGGCGGCACTGAAGCAGGAGCTTTTTTCTGCATGTCGCGCACGAAGTTAATTACATCCCATCGCCGATCTCGCGACAACTGGGCTGACATGGGTGCCATGCTGCCTTGGCCATACGTCAAGATGTGAAACAACTGGCCGTCTTTCATTTGGCGCGATTTGCCAATTAACAGCGACGGGGGCGGCGGAAATCCGCGTTTCGTGACCGGACCGTCGCCCGCTCCACTCGTGCCATGACAAGTGATGCAATAGATCCGATAGACCTCGCCGCCGCGTTGAACAGATGCCTGGATCGCTAGTTCGACCGCTTGGCGTTCCTTCTCTTTGATCGCGGCTTCGTCGTCATCGGCTGAGCCTTTGTTTTTGGAATCCGGTGCCGGGCCCAATTCCTCGGTGGTGTTGGTTGGCTGGCTAGCGCTCTCGGCGGGATCCGGACTGTACGGATTTTGAATCTCTTCGCCCGCGCGAGCAGCATCTTCCTTGGTGGCTGTGTAGTGCAGTGGCAGTTCGCCGCGGGCAATGGTTCCCATGACCGGCCGTTGCAAGGTTATTCCGTTAGGAAAATTCGGATTTTCTGAAAACGCCGACCAAGCCGGTGAGTATTTCATGTCCGGCCAGATTTCGAAGTTCGGCTTCGAATGATCAACGTGGCCGACCGCCGAGGCGGCAACCACGGCGACCAACAGTATCAGCAACACAATGTTGGTTCGACTTAGCATTTTTCCGTGCTACTTTCGAAATTGAGTCTTTCCTCGGTTTCCACGACGTGAAACTCGGTCAGCATTTGCTTGACGGCGGCCACGTCGAAGGCGGCGTCGGTTTCGTCAATGACCATCACGAACCGGTCGTCCGTCGCGCGCGGATCGACAACGCAGGCGCGGCGGCCGGGAAACAGGCGGCACACGGCAAACAACGCGAACACGCTGCCGAAAGCGGCCAGCAGCACGGCGGCCTCGAAGGCCACGGGGACGTCGGAGGGCAACGAATTCCACGGCTTACCGCCCACATCGACGGCCCAATCGACCGAAGCCGTCCAATGTTCGAACCACAACATGCCCAGCGCACCCACCATTCCGCAGATGAAGCAAACCCAAGTTAAACGAGACGGCCGTAGCCCCATCGCCTTGTCGAGTCCGTGGACTGCGTACGGCGTGAAGACATCGACGATCGACAGTCCCTGATGGTGGACCGCTTTGGTGGCCGCCAGCAGGTCGTCTTCGTGTTCGAATGTCGCCAATAATACGCGATCGCTCATGCGGCTTTCTCCTCGGAGGCTGGCTCCGCCACGTTTCGTTTCTTCAGTTGCGCCGCGCCTTTTACCTCGGCGATGGCGATCACCGGCGCGATTCGGCAGAAGATTAGGAAGCACGTGAAGAACAGGCCGAAACTGCCCACGAACGTCGCGATTTCGATCGTCGTCGGCACGTAATCCGCCCAACTAGACGGCAGGAAATCACGATGCAAACTGGTGACGATAATTACAAACCGCTCGAACCACATGCCGACGTTCACCAGGATGGCCACCACGAACACGGCGGGAATCGAGGCGCGCACCTTTCGGAACCACAGCACTTGGGGAATGAACACATTACATGACACCATCGTCCAATAGGCCCAACTAAATGGTCCCAAGGCCCGGTTCATGAAGACGAACTGTTCGTAGCCGTTGCCACTATACAACGCAACAAAGAACTCCGTGCCGTAGGCCAGCCCCACAATGCAGCCCATCGACAACATCAACTTGCACATGCGGTCGATGTGCGTGGTCGTGATGTAGTCTTCCAGGCTCATGACTCTGCGGGCGATGATCATCAACGTCAGCACCATCGCCAAGCCGCTGAAGATCGCTCCCGCCACGAAGTAAGGGGGGAAGATGGTCGTGTGCCAACCGGGAATCACAGCGGTAGCGAAATCCATGCTGACGATCGTATGCACGGAGAACACGAGCGGCGTTGCCAGGCCCGCCAGCAACAAGTAAACCGTTTCATATCGATGCCAAGTTCGCGCCGAACCGTTCCAGCCAAGGCAAAGAATGGACATGATTCGTCTCCGCCAACCGGGCTGGCTGCGATCACGAATGGTAGCCAGATCGGGTAGCAATCCGACGTACCAGAACACGGCCGAGACCAACAGGTAGGTCGAGATGGCGAACACATCCCACAGCAGCGGCGACTTGAAGTTGACCCACAGCGGCCCACGTGTATTAGGATACGGCAGCATCCAAAAGGCCAGCCAGGTGCGACCCATGTGAATCAAGGGAAAGATGCCCGCGCACATCACGGCGAACAGAGTCATCGCTTCCGCCGACCGATTGACCGCCGTCCGCCATTTCTGACGAAACAGGAACAACACCGCCGATATCAACGTGCCCGCGTGTCCGATTCCCACCCAGAAGACGAAGTTCGTGATATCGAATCCCCAGCCGACTGTTTTGTTCAATCCCCACGTGCCGATGCCGGTCGCGATCTGATACCACACGGCCACCACGCCGACCATCAGCGCGGTGAACGAGATCGCAAAAGCACCCCACCACAACCCGGTCGGCCTGCGTTCCATCGGCGCGCAGATGTCGTTGGTGACGTCCCCGATGGTCTTGTCGCCCGTGACGAGCGGTGGTCGAAGTGAATCGCCTACATCAGCCATGCTGGCTCCCTTTTTCGTCCTCTTCTTCGCGATTCTTTACCACTCGTAAATACGACACCGACGGCCTGAAGTTAAACTCTTCCAGCACGCGATAGGCTCGCGGATTTTCCAAGTCCTCGCGGAGCCCGCTTTCTGGATCATTCATGTCGCCGAACACAATCGCCTGTGCGGGACAAGATTGTTGACAGGCCGTCTGGATGTCTCCGTCGGCCAGCGATTCGCCGCGTCTCTTGGCTTCCAACTTGCCGTCCTCAATGCGCTGCACGCACATCGAACACTTTTCCATTACCCCGCGGGTCCGCACCGTGATGTCGGGATTCAGCGCCAAGTTTTGCATGTCGTCGTCGTGTAAGTAGTCGAACCAATTGAAGCGGCGGACCTTGTAGGGGCAGTTGTTGGCGCAGTAACGGGTTCCGACACAGCGGTTGTATGCCTGTTCGTTGAGCCCTTCTTCGCTGTGCACGGTCGCCAGAACGGGGCAGACAGTTTCGCACGGCGCGTTGTCGCAGTGTTGGCACATCATCGGTTGATGTAATACATCCACGTCGTCGCCTTCGCCCGAGTAATAGCGGTCGATCCGAATCCAGTGCATTTCCCGCTGCCGCCGCACCTCATCCTTGCCAACAACCGGCACGTTGTTTTCAGATTGGCAAGCAATCAGGCACGCCGAGCAACCGGTGCACTTGTTGAGATCGATGGCCAAGCCCCACCAGTGACCGTCCTTGGGGTGGTCTTCGGGCCAGAGCTGCGTGTCGCCGTGATCATGTTCATGCGGCGCTCCGGCCTCGGGATTCTTGGCAAACTCCGACAGCGTCGTATGCTGAACCAGATGTCGCACTTCGCCTCCATGCGGCGCGATGTGCGCCGGCATGACTAGTGAGGAGTATTGCTGCGTGACAGCTAGATCGTGGCGGTCGCCGGTCTTGGATACTTTGACACCGCTCGCGGAGTAGTGCAGGGCCGTGCCGCGGACGTCGATAAAGTTGGCGACGTTCTTGCCGACCAATTCGCCGGGTGCGACCGTCGGTCTGGCTTCGAGCCACTGCGGTCCAATGTTGGCGAATCGGTCCGTGCCGCGCACACCATAATTTAATGCCACCGCCAGCACGCGATCATG
>JAJDEH010000142.1 GCA_029259935.1 Planctomycetota bacterium | reverse complement strand
GGTTAGCCGCCAACCCCACGCATGTTTGGACGATCGACTCGCTTCGTCGTGCAGAACGCAAGGATCAAGAGCGGCGGCGGTGTGGCAAGCATTAACCGATCCGGCCCTTCCAGGCAAGATGCACTTCACCGTACGCTCACGCCCCCCTGCGCACCCGCCGCCTCCACCGCTCCCCATCAGACGGTCAGCCACGCCTCGCTTGAAACAACGTCGAGCCTCCAAATTCACCCACTTACCGCATTTCCCACCAGGCATCGCACAATCGCATCGCGACTGGTCTCCCTCGCCACGCCTCGAAGCAAATCCACTAACACACCGGGAATTGCTGCGGCGGCATCAAGATTAGATTCCCTCGGAGATTGGGATGCCGCAATTGCCTTGTACCAAAACGCGGCGAAACGGTGGCCAGAACACGACCGCTACATTCACGAGTGCATACGACGGATCAACGAAAAGCAAGCGCTTAAATAGATGGACACCATGCACGGCATTGCGAGTGACTTTAGCACCATGTTACTACCCACTCAGGATGCCGTCCGCGCGGACCAAGTAGTGTAGTAGCGTAGGCCGGATCAAGCGCAGCGCTGCTCCGGCAGTCGGCAGTTTTCCCGGAAATCTTGGATGCCGGAACATCGTCGCTTGGCTCCTCGGTCCGGCCTACGACTACTCGTTTTTCAAAAGCTGCTAGGGCCAGCTTTCGTTTTGATTGTCAGGATTCGCTCCGTTGGCGGCAAGGAAATCGTGCCGCTTGGAATCTTGAACGAGAAAAACGCCAAGAGTGCGCATCAGAAAACGCACCCTCCAGCAGCAGAGAAAAGCGACCACCCTCAAAACAACTCTTCTACCACGCGCCCCTCGGGCAACACTTTCATCGTGCGGCCAGAGACGGTCTTTTCCGCGAGGGGATTCAGGCCGAGGGCATGATAGACGGTGGCGGAAAAATCGGCGACCGTCACGGGGCGATCGGCCACTTCGCCGCCGAACTTGTCACTGGCACCGATCACGCGACCGGTTTGAATGCCACCGCCGCCAAGAGTCAGGCTGAAACACTTACCCCAGTGATCGCGGCCCGGGCCGCGCTTGTGGGCGTTGATGCGCGGTGTGCGGCCGAATTCGCCCGCCGTGATGACCAGCGTGTTTTCTAACATGCCACGATCATCCAAGTCGTTCAGCAGTGCCGAATAGCTCTGATCATAGATCGGCAGTTGGGCCTTCAGGTGAGGGAAGATCCCCCAGTGATGATCCCATCCATAAATCTTCGTGTCGACGTAGCCTAGCACCGTAACCATTCGAACACCCGCTTCGACCAGGCGGCGAGCCATCAACATTTGCTGCCCCACGGTATTGCGGCCATACGTGTCGCGCAGCTTGTCAGGCTCCTGGGAAATATCGAATGCCTGCTTGGCATGCCGGGACGTGGCCAACGCCAGCGCCTGTTCGGTGAATTCGTCGTGGACTCGCGCAAACCGGAGTTGTTTTTCGCGGGCACGTTCGTATCGATCCAACGCGCCCAGCAACGACTTGCGATCCGACAAACGAACCGCGTTCACATTGTCGGCCGTCTCGAACTCCTTGACCGAAAAATCGGGCGAGTTCGGATCCTGAGCAATCAGATAGGGATTGTAACGGCGTCCGAGATATCCCGCGTCGCCCGCCGCGTTTCGCAGGTCGCCCAAATGCACGAACGGTGGCACTTGCGCGGATTGCTTTTTTTGCCAACTCATCACGGCGCCAAAACTGGGTGCCGGCATGTTCTTGTCGACCGGGCTGCCACTCATGATGTGGACATCGCCCTCGCCATGCTTCGACGTATAAGACTGCATCGAGCGAATGAGCGAAAATTTGTCGGCACACTGGCTGAGCCTGGGCAACCGGTCGCTCAGTTGCAGGCCGAGAAGATTCGTCGAGGCGGGCGAAAATTCGCCGCGGATTTCGGACGACATGTCGGGCTTCATATCGTACATGTCGATATGGCTCGCCCCGCCCTGCAAGAACATAAAGATGCAGTTGATCGGCTTATCGGTCGTGGCTTGCTTCGCATTGAGTGCCTGTTGTGCCAGCACTTGGGGCAGGGTAATCCCCAGCGCCGAAATCGCACCAATGTGCAGCCCGCCCAATCGCAGGAAATCGCGTCGCGTGGGCGTCTGAATTTGATCCACGAAATACATCCTAAAAATTCATCGCAATCAACAGCTTCGTGGCCCGCTTCCGGTAGGAAAACGATGCGAGCGGTTGGCGACATATCACTCGTGCCGGCCGATCCACTCGCCATGCCAAGCACCGTTAACGGCGCAGGTCACCCCCGGCTAGAAGCCAAGCGGTTGTTACGCAAGATCTTGTTTCTGATTTGTGGATGCTATTATGATGTTTTGTATACTTGTTTGCGGGTAAAAAAACATCGTTTCTAGGAAATTCCGGGTGGTGCGAATGTACGAAGTTTCCCCCGAGAGTTGGGGATCACGCCAAGCCAGTTCTGGTGACAGCGGTGAGTGCAGGACGAGATTCGAGATTCGTCGCGGACGGCTATTGCGGCCGTTCGCAATATTGCGGCCGTTCGCAATATGATCCGTGATCAGTACGACATCATGATTTCGTCCGGCTTGAGGCCGGCAATCGACTTGAAGCCGCCGTCGACGATCGACTCGCCTAACTGTGTCACGCTGCGGAAATAGCGATCCGTGGGACGCTTGCCCGTCAGTTGGCGTTTCAGATCGATGCAGGCGATGTCGGCCGCGTGGCGGATCACTTCGTCGTCGCTGCGAGCGCCGTGGAGTGCCGTGCATAGCATGACCACCATGGCTTGCGTACGGCTGGAAAGCTCGGACATGCGGCACTGGCGGTCAGCTAACTTCAGTTGATGCTTGCGCATCGCCCCACTTATTTCCAGCGGCATGCTTTGCAGTTGGTAAGCGGCGAACTCGGCGTGTGCCTTGAGTCGCTCGGGCATTTCCGGCAAATCGGGCTTCGGAATCGGCGACACGTATTGCGTCATCAGCCACTTGGCGTAGGCCGACATCGGTCCCTTCAGCGCCCACATGTGCGATGGATTGAAGGGGCTGGGCTTCTTGATGCCGGCGGCGTGCAACGCTTTGCCGACCGGCTCGAAATAGGTCGTGCCGTGCTGTTTGACCAACGACTTGAAGAAGGCCATGCCCAGCATTTCGCCTTCGCCTTCGTAGATACAGGGGGCGAGATACTCGTGAACGTTGTCGCCAAACATGTGGCCGTGCAGGAACGAGCGGCCGCCGTGCGTTTTCATGTAAAACTCGATAGCCGCTTCCTTTTGGGCCTCGCTGCCAAAAATCTTGGCCACGATGCACTCCATCTCGCCCCGGTAGCCGGCATCGATCAGCGTCGAACACCAATCGACCAAGGCGTCAGCCGCCACGATCAATCCGGCTAAACGACCCAGCCGCCGGCGCACCAGTTCGCGCTGGCCGATCGTTTCACCATAGGTTTTGCGAAACTTGGCCCACGGCAACATGCTGGCCATCATCAGCCGCATCGTTCCGGCGGCATTGGCACACAAGGCCACGCGTCCCAAGTTCAGGCCGTGATAGGCGATCGTCAAACCGTTTCCCCGCACCGGTTGCAGCAGATTGTCGGCGGGAACACGAAAGTCCTTGAAAACGATCCCCTGGTTATGAGTGTGTTTCAGCGCGTGCAATCCGTACTTCGGCAATTGGAATTGATCGTTTTCTTCCTTCGGAAGATCGCAGATAAGAACTGCGGGCTTGTCTTCGATCAAGCAGACCAGGCCAATCGTGCGACCGGGAACGACGTTGGTAATGAACAGCTTCTCGCCGTTGACGAGAAAATGATCGCCGTGCAACTCGGCCCGAGTTTGCATCGCGGTCAAATCCGATCCGGCCGCCGGTTCGGTCAGCGCGAAGGCCGACAGTTTTTCGCCGCTGGCCAGTCCGGGCAGGAACCGTTGTTTCTGTTCCGCGTTGCCGAAGGTCCGCACGGGATCGACCGCTCCGATACAACCGTGTACCGAGGCCAAGCCGGCCACGGTCGGGTCAATCATGGCCATGCGGGTAAGAAACGGAGCGAAACTTCGAAAGGGAGATCCGCTGCCGCCGTACTCTTTGTCGACCAACAGTCCCCAGTAGCCGGTCGCGGCCAAATCGTTCAGCACTGTTTCGCTGATTTTGCGGTTCTCATCCATGACCGTGCCGGCTTCTTTATGACGGCACATGACGGCCAGTGAATCCTCCATAACGCGAGCGACATCGTCCGGCGTTTCTTCTTCTTCGGCCTGAAACAGGTCCGTGGGGACCCCGCGATCCCAAACCGCGCGATGCGCGGGGCTGTTGACCGTTTGATATTGAGGCTTGAACAGTTCTTCGACTTGATCGTCGGCCCGGTCGATGGCACCCGTGCGGCGCGCTTCGTCGTCGCTCTTGCCCCCCAGCTTCAACGCCGTTTCGGCGAAGGAGGTTTCTTCTTGCACATTGTCGGCGGGTTTCGACGAAGCGACATCGGATTCGGGAGCATCATTTTTCTGATCGGCATCCGGCGTGTTTGTACTCATCACGGTTTCCTCCAAGAAAGACGCGGGTCCGAGCAAGTCAGCGCTGCCTTCTCAATTCGAGGCACCGCTTCTAAATCTTACCTTTTTTCGACGAAAGCCCCGAACCCAAACCGACCAGCCATCGAATGCGCGGCGGACATCCGTAATACAGACGATGGTCGGCCAGCGAATGCTATACATCCCGCCTGGTTCGGTCAAAGCATCTGGCACTGGAATCCGAGGCCGATTACGCCGGATTTTCGGGCGCGGGGTGATTTCAACCGCGATTGGGGAATTCCCACCAAAATCACGACCGATGGCATTTCCGGCTGATTCCTAGCCATTTTCCCGGGGAATCGCCGCGTTCCAGAAAAATGTCGCGGCCCTTCTGTAACAAACTCGCGCGGTCGTCGCTTAGCAGTGTATCAACACAACATCTGGGTAACTGCAAGCCGCGGCGGACTTGCAAATCCCCACTACCAAAAAATCTGCCGCCAGGAGCTTTACCATGTTGAAGAAAGTAATTTTCGCCCTTTGCCCGTTCGCTTTGCTCGTTTCGACCGTCAGTGCTGACGACAGCCTTTTGAATCTTGACGTGGCCTCGATCACCGACGCGTCGGTCGAAATCGAAGAAGCCAGCTTCGACGTGGACGTCGACAAACTGGCCGCCGACGCCGGCGAGACTTCGGAAGACGAAGCGATTGAAGCTTGCTTCCGCGGATACGGTTACCGCAGCTACGGCTACCGCAGCTATGGTTACCGCGGTCACGGTTACGGCGGCTACGGTTACAACTGCTACCGACCTTGCTACCGCACGTACTACACGTACCGCACGGTCCACTGCTACCGCCCGGTTTACCGTTGTGCTCCGGTCTACTACCACAACTACTGGGGATGTCATTAATCGCGAGTCAACGCTGGATTATCAAATCTAGCGGCTCAAAGCCCAGCGGCCTGCCATCGGCGGCCGCTGGGTTTTTTTATGCGCGCGTGGGGAACGGGAGTACATCTAGCGAAGGCAGGCACGGTCTCGAAGCAGTCACGAGCTACCGGTCGAAGTTGATAACCCGCTCCCGTGCGTCGCTGATGCTTGACTCACCAATGGTGAGAGCCGACGGGCCTCGTCACGACTACGCAAAGATCTGGCCCCGGATCGCGGGAAGTCATTACAATGAACTTCCGCACGGTTTATGGAACCCTCTCCATGGTCACGCTCCCGCCAAAACCCAAGCCGGACCCCAAGGTAAAGCTGAAGCCGCCCATGGACGGATGTCAGTTCACGTTTTTCGTTTTCGCCCTGGTGTGCGTGGCGGTGACTTGGATCCTTGTGATCGTGGCGATGGCGTTTTTTCCAGCCATCGACTGAATTCTGGTTCTCCCCCTTGCCAAGGGGGAGTTAGAGGGGGTTCATGCTGTGCGGCTTGAGCAAACAGCAGAATAACGAATAACGAACACGGAATGATGAAGGCGGAAGGAAGAATCCCCTGTGGTTCGCCGCCTGCGGCTAAATGAAAATCTGCCGCACACAAATCATCGTCCTCAGACGTCCCCAGACGATTTGGGGAGCTGAAAACATCTGCCCTATTCTAAGCCCCGTTAACGTTGCGGATTGGGGACTTGGGAGATTAAAATCCCCTTCAGTAGCCACTGCATCGGACCAAGTCCGAACGGACCGATGGCTGCTGCTTTACGGCTACCGCTACCAAGGCATCGGTTGGAAGGGTGAACATGATCAAATTACGTTGCCAAGCGTGTTCGAAGTTGATTGGGATCCAAGGCGGCAAGCCGGGCCAGCGGATCAAGTGCCCCCATTGCCAGACGCCCAATGTGTTGCCGAGCGAACAACCGGCGGCCACCGAGCCGGCGGCAGCATCGGCCTCGGCGAAGCCACCCGTTAAAGTGAAACCGGCCCCCGAGGTACAATTGCCCGCCCCCGTTGAAGCACCGGTCGCCGATCCTCAAACGCCAGTTGCGCCTCAAGCTCAAGACGTTCCGCAAGTGAACGTCGCGCCTCAAATGAATACCGCTCCGCAAGTGAATGACGTCGCGCCTCAGGCCGCCCCCGGCCAGCCCGAGTTTCCCAACTTCGAGGAACCCCAACCGGTTGCCCAGACACGCCAGTTGCGGAAAAGGAAAAAGTCCGCCGCCGGCGCGATCGTGACCTGCCTGGTTTGCACCGGCCTGTTGATTGTCGTGGGAGTGGTCGCCGTCATTTCGCTCGGCGGTTCGGACGAACCTTCGCCCACTGAAGTCGCCACCGCCTTGAAGTTGAAGCCGATCCAAGACGCGACCGTTGTCGAACTACAGGATCTGCAGTTGCAAGCCAGCCTCGACGCGCCGGCGGATCAGGCCGTTTATCAATTGGTTGAGGGACCGGACGGGCTGAAAGTCGACGCGCAAACGGGCCAAATCACTTGGCAACCAACCGAACAAGATGGACCCGGCGAGTTCAAGGTCATGGTAGGCGTCGCCGCCTCCTCCGGCCAAACT
The DNA here is from genome assembly GCA_029259935.1 of Planctomycetota bacterium. The sequence continues at coordinate 58,999 of JAJDEH010000142.1, read as the reverse complement.
CCAACCGACGTGAAGACGTTTCGCGTTCAGGTCGCGGAACAAAACTCGCCTCCACGGCTAGAGCCGATCGGCGATGTGGAATTGCAGCCAGGCCAGGCCGTAACGCTGCAGGCAGTTGCGAGTGACGATGACGAGCCGAAATCGGAACTTCAGTTTAGCCTGGGCGCGGACGCGCCCAGCGGTGCGCGGATTGATCCCAGCAGCGGCCAGCTTACCTGGACCCCCGACTCGGCGGCTTACGGCAAGGACCTTTCGCTAGAAGTCGTGGTGACCGAGACCGGAGTCGACGGCTTAAGCGCGGCGCAGCGTTTTACGGTTCGCGTCGCCAAAGCGCCCAACCAGCCAATCCTCGATTTGGCCGCCAACTTGCAACAGGGCGGCGCGAGTGTGGAAATTGTCGGCGAAGCGCTGGCAGCACCGTTCAGCGGCAGTTGTCAAGAGATTCGCGTCGATGGGCAACGAGTTCGCGTCATTCAATACGATTCAGCAGATGCGGCTCAAGGCGAGGCCAAGCAGGTTACCGCCGACGCGAAGGAGGCATTCGGTAAGCCCGCTCGTTGGAATAACCCTCATCTTTATCGCCAAGATCGGCTGATCGCGATCTACGATGGCCGTGACGACAAGCTGATCGCTCGACTGGACCAGCACTTAGGCCAGCCTTTCGCCATTGGCGAGGCGACCAGCACGGCACCCTTGGTCGCGCAGAAACCCGATCAGCCGTCCGCCGACCAGCAGGCACTGCTAGATCTGCTTGAAAAGAAACAGCTTTTCAAACCCACATCCTACGCCGCGATTCGCGAGTTCTTTGCCCAACAATTCGCCGACAGCCAGCAGGACGTCATCAAACAAGCTCTGGGCGACGACTATGACGCCCTGACCGCGTGGCTGGAGGAACACAAGGTCATTCGCGAAGAGTTGTTTACCGCCATTCAGCCGGAGTTTGACGACGTGTCGGCCGTGTTGAAGATTTTCAACGAGATTCGCAAGCAGTTTCCAGACAAGATTGCTTCCTACGCGAATTTGGCGATTGCCGTGTCGGTCACTTGGGATCAGCCGCGCGGCGGAGTTTACGATTACAACGGCCATGCCCGCCGCACGAAGTCGACCATGCCCGAAGGCTTGATGGACGCCGTCGCCAACTTCAAATACTTCCTTGATGCCGAACAGTACATGCAAGGTCGCGCGCAGTTCTTACCGTGGGAGTTCCTCGTGCATCTGGTCAATCACAAGACCCCCGAGGGCGAGCGCGTCTGGGCGATCCAAAACTATCTGCCGAAACGGGTCATGTTCGGCAAGTGCTATCACGACGTCCCCTACGACACCGAGATGCTCAATTCAAAGAGCGCGGTGTGCAAGTTGGACGGCCATCCGTACACGCTGCCCAATCTGCGCGACATCGGCGGGGTCTGCGCGATGCAGGCCGACTTTGCCGCCCGCGTGGGCAAGAGCATGGGCGTGCCGGCCGAATATGTGCGGGGCGAGAGCGCGTTCGGCGAGTACCACGCTTGGGTTATGTGGGTGGAGTTGAAGAATGTCACAAAGACGAGCATCGCCTTTAGCCTCGAGTCGCACGGCCGATACCGGGGCGACAAGTATTACGTCGGCGAGCTGCGCAGCCCGCATACCGGCCAGCCGATGACCGATCGCGACCTGGAACTGCGGTTGCACACCGTGGGCGTCAACGCCGCGAACAAACGTCACGCGGAGCTAATCATGCGGGCCTATCCCAAGTTGCGCAAGCAGATGGAATTGGACATCGGCGGCCAATTGGATTTTCTGGAAGACGTCATCAAGCTCTGCCCTTGGAACGAGGCGGCCTGGATCGCCGTTTCCCAAATCTCGAAAGATGAATCGCTCGACCGCAAGCATCACAAACAAATGTTCCGCGTGCTGGACGGTATGCTCCGCACGTTCGCCGCATTCCCCGATTTCACCTGGAAAATATTCGACGACCTGATTGCATTTGTCCCGACCTCGGCTAAGCGGAACGAGTTGTACGTTACATGGATCGATCTTTACGCCTCCGCCGGCCGCCCCGACCTGGCTTGCGAGGCGCGGCTCAAGCTATCGGACCATCTAGTCGCGGACGGCCAACAGATGCAAGCGATCCAGGGGCTGGCCGGGACCATCAAAGTCATTCCCAGCGAAGGCCGCTATGTGCCGCGAATGCTGGACAAGTTGGAAGCGATTTGCCTCAACGTGGATGGTGCCAGCGATCATCTCGTTGGTTTCTACGCCACGTTTTTGCCTTTGATTCCGCAAATGCGCGGGAATCGGCCCAGCGACTACTGCATGAAAATGTTCGAGCGCGGCATTCAACGTTTTCGCCAATATGAACAGGCGCAACTAGCGCAGACTTTCGAGGCTCAACTGGCCAAGATCCGCGCGGGGATGGGGCGAAAAAACTGACCCCCGCTTGATGAACTTCCCCACTCCGGTCCTTCCAAAGCGTTCCATTCAGAAAAGAACTTTCCATGAGTCAATCGGTCCACGGTGGAAGAGGGGCAACCGCAATCCAGCCTATCGGGTCGGCGGCGAGCCGCCAAGACATTCTGTCTTGTTCGGCGGAGCGGCTCCCGGTCTGGCGCGGAGGCGTGGTGCCCACGGTCCCAAGTCCGCGAGCTATGTCCTGGGAAAAACACCGCCCTGGAAAAAATTCTCCCGGAATCCTCTTGAAATAGAGGGTGGTCAGTTTTTACGATAGAGAGTTCATGAAGGTGTACGAGCGGACATGCTCGCTGACGTGAACGCCTTGAGACCGGGCGTTTCGACACCGAAAAGATGTCACCCTCCTGCTCGCATGGGCTTCAGGTTGCAGTAGTTACGATGGCATTACTTTCGATGGCATGGTCGCAACGAGATGGCATTCTGCCTCCATTACTCGTGGAGAACGTCTGATCTTGTTAGAACGTAGAACTGTCGGATTGTATTAATTGTATAATCTGAACCAAATTGCCTCTCGTAACATCCAACTGACTCACCCAAAGTCATCAGGAAATAGGTCATCAGGAATTAGTGGAGCCAACGGGCTAACCCAACAATAAACCGTCAACCTAGCTGATCCATAATTGAAGGTACGATTCATGCCAGAGTCATCCAGCCCAGCAGCCATGATCGAGGCCGAGAACTTGAGCAAGTTCTACGGTGAGTTTGCCGCGGCGCAAGGTGTTACGTTTTCCGTCCCCGTGGGCCAGGTTTGCGCGTTCCTGGGACCCAACGGTGCCGGCAAGTCGACCACGATGAAGATGCTGACCGGATATTTGGCCCCCAGCGAAGGCATCGCCCGAATTGGCGGCCACGACGTCGGCGAAGACCGGTTGGCCGCGGCGGAAATGCTCGGCTATCTGCCGGAAAACGGACCGCTCTACAACGAGATGACTCCCGAATCATTCTTAGGCTACATCGGCGAAGTCCGCTTAATTCCGTCCGGCCAGTTGGCTCAACGACTTGAGTTCGTCGCGCAAGAGTGTTCTTTGGGAGAGGTCTGGGGAAAGGCGATCGGTAAGCTCTCGCGAGGTTACCGGCAGCGAGTCGGCATGGCCCAAGCGCTGTTGCACGATCCCGATGTGCTAATTCTGGACGAACCGACCAGCGGCCTCGATCCCAACCAGGTACATGGCGTCAGGGCCTTAATTCGCAGCCTGGGCGAAACCAAAACGGTGTTGCTGTCGACTCACATCCTGCAGGAAGTCCGCGCGGTCTGCGACCGCGTCATCCTCATCAATGAAGGCCGGCTGGTATTCGACGGCCCCACGGAAGAACTCGGCAGCGACGGCACCGAAATGGAAGAAAAGTTCCGCGCGTTGACCGCCGGCGCGGCGTGACCGGCATGCCGGTTGACGAACCGCGGCCGCCTGCCAAGCCGTCTCGCATCACTCCAATACATCGCACGATCCAATCTAATTGATCCGTAAGAGGAAACATTAAAAATGACGCTTCGCTGCAAAGTCATTTGGTCTATTTTCAAAAGAAACTTCAGTAGCTACTTTTCCGGCGTACTCGGCTACTTGTTCATCGTCGTGTTCGTCGTGGCCGGAGTCGGGCTGCTGTTCACCACAAGATTCTTCACCGCCAACGAAGCAAATCTCGATCAACTAACCCAGTCGTATCCGTTGTTGCTGCTGTTCATCATTCCGGCCATCACGATGGGCGTGTGGGCCGACGAACGAAAGACGGGCACGGACGAACTTCTGTTTACGTTGCCGGCGACTGATCTGGAGATCTTGCTGGGAAAATATTTCTCCGTGTTGGCAGTCTATTCGGTGGTGTTGCTGTTCTCGACAACGCACATCGCCTGGCTGTTGTATCTGGGCAGCCCCGATTGGGGACTCATCCTGGCAACGTATTTTGGTTACTGGCTGGCCGGAGCCGCGATGCTCAGCGCGGGCATGTTGGCTTCGATACTCACCCGCAGCATAACGGTGGCATTTGTGCTAGGCGTATTAATTTGCGGACTGCCGGTGTTTATCGGCTACGCGGCCGGGATGTTTAGCGGCCGATATCGCGAATTTTTGGAGAGCCTCAGTATTCAGGAACAATTTCGCGACCTCGGGATGGGGATCGTGCCAGCGAAGGGGCTCCTCTATTTCCTTGGATTCACGATCTTCATGTTGTACCTCAATCTCGTGTTTATGACGTATCGGCATTGGAGTTCCCGCAAGCGGGCGAAGATGGAACTGCAGTTCTCAGTCCGCATGCTTTGCCTGGCGGTGGTTGTTATCTGCGTCACGGCTTGGGCAGGCTACGCCGCGATCCGAGTGGACGCCACTTACGAGCAGCTATTCACTCTGTCACCAGCGACCCGAACAACCCTTCGAGAGTTAGATCCCGAGCGGGCCATTGAAATTCAAGCCTTTCTCAGCCCCGAGGTTCCGCAGGAATATGTCGACACACGCAAACAATTGGTGGGGCTGTTGCGCCAATTCGACGAGTTGGCTGGTCAGAAAATCGAAGTGCGAATTGTGGATGTCGCTCCATACAGCGAAGAAGCGGAACAAGCCGAGAAGTTTGGGATTGATTCGGTTCGAGTCTTTTCACAGCGTGACGGTCGCGCCTCCGAAGAGGACATCTACCTCGGCGCGGTCGTGATCAGTAGTTACGACAAAGTCGTCGTTCCCTTCTTTGGCAAGGGATTGCCGATCGAATACGAACTGACGCGAACCATTCGGACCGTGGAAAACAAAGAACGCCTCACCGTCGGCATCTTGGATACCGACGCGATGCGCACACGAGAACCCTGGCAACTCATCCCGGAATTAGAGCAACAGTACGAAGTGGAAACTGTGTCCCCCACGACGGAGATTGATGTTCAAATCGAGGTATCAGTCGCCGCAAAGGACAACGCCGTCTTCGAGATCGAATTTCTGCAGCCCGCGCTGAGGGACGTGACCGAGCTGATTCAAGTAGTCTCAGTCGAAGATCTGAAGAGCGGCGGAAAAAGCGTGAGGCCCTTGAAGACGACTTCGCTTCCCAGGGACGGCGGAAACGCCAGGCAGGTCATCAATTTAAACAAGGCCGATTCCGGGACCTTTCGGCTAAAGTATGATGGGGCGAAGTCGGATCTGATTGACCTTGCCCAGGACGACGTCGCCGAGCAAATCGAAACCGTGTTAAACGACCTGACAAGGTTCGATGTCTTGATCGCCATCCTGCCGTCGTCGCTAACCGACCCGGAAATGTTCAATCTGGTGAACTATGTCAAAGCCGGAAATCCGGTGCTGATTTTTGACGACCCCTATCCCGGTTTTGGTGCGACCCCTCCTAGCAAGCCCAAGCCGCGGCCCGGCGGCCATGGCATGTTTGGCCAACAGCAACAGCAACAACCGCCGCCCAAGTCCGACGGCGGACGGGCCACCAAATTGCTCAACGCGATACACCTTGATTGGAAATTCGACCGAGCCGTATTTCAAGAATATAATCCCCATGCCGAATTGGACCACTTGCCGCCCGAGATCCTTTTCACAGCCCGGCCGGCGAATGAGAACGCGTTCAGCAGCAAGAGCCCCATTACCAAGGGACTCCAAGAGGTTGTGTTGATGTATGCTGGCAGCGTCGAATTCGACGATGACGACGATGATGTCGAGTTCACGCCTCTGCTGGTTACCGGCAAGGAGTCGGGGCTGCTTGAGTGGAATGAATTCATCGATGAAAGCCAGTTTAGTATGCAGGGGCCCATCAGTCAGCCTCGTAGCGATCCGAATCGCAAGTTCGACGACGACACCCACATCCTCGCCGCTCGCATAACTTCCGACAACGAAGACAGCCCCTTGAACGCTGTGTATGTAGCGGACGCTGACATCATTTCCAATGTTTTCTTTAGGTTGCGCAACAGCCCTCCGCCTGGTTTTAACGCGAAGTTCGACAACGTGACATTTATTCTCAACGCCGTCGACGAATTGGCGGGGGATGATTCATTCATCGCCCTACGCAGCCGTCGAGCCGCACATCGATCGTTGGAAACGATTGAAGCGCGAAAGGCCGCATTCGAAAAAAAGGCGAATCAGCAAGAAAGGGCCGCCGACGACGCTGCCAAGGAGGAACTGGATAAGCGGAAGGAAAACCTCAAAAAGCGGGTTGAAGAGATTAAAAAAGACGACAATCTCGATCCGGATGCCAAAGACCAGATGATGGCGCAAGCAACACAAGCCGAACAGTCCAGGCTGGCCCGGGCCTCGGCCCAAATTGAAGATCGAAAGAGACGAGAGATCAAAATGATAAAGACGAAGAAAGCCGGCCAGGAACGGACCGTGGAAAGGGGCGTCCAGATTTGGGCATTTTGGCTTTCGCCGATTCCAGCGCTCTGCCTGGGGTTGGTCATGTTTATCCTGCAACTGCAATCCGAAAAGCGCAATCTCGTGGAAACTCGACGTCGCCAGCGATAGCGGAACCCGTACTCCGCTTTCGATTATGGAACCATCACGGATCGTTCATAGAAATCATTGGACCTTAAACCATGGCAACTAAAAAAGATAAATCCCCCACCCATCCTTTGCCCGCCGCGCCTCAAGCATCGCCAACGCCAAACCTCAGCCCGGACGTCTTTCGCACATTGCTCTTCGTTGGTGTTGCCGCCGCCTGCCTGCTGGTGACGTTGTTCATCCAACTCGGCACAAGCCCCGCGCCGATCGAAAAGTTTGGCAGAGTAGGGCAAGAATATAACCCTGATTTCATCGATCCAACATTGGCGACCTCCCTTGAGGTCAGCGCGTTTAACGCGGATGAAGGCCACCTGCTTGAATTTCGCGTCGAGAGGCTGGACGACGGCCGCTGGGTCATCCCCTCGCATCACAACTATCCGGCCGACGCGAAGGAGCGATTGGGGAAAACCGCCGCATCAGTCATCGGCATCAAACGCGGAGCTTTGATGACCCGCTGGGCGGACGAGCACAAGAACTACGGAGTTGTCGATCCGACGGGAAAAAGACTGGAGATAGCAGACCTTGAGGGAATCGGCAAGCGTCTGACGCTCCGCGACGAAAAAGGCGAAGCCTTGGTCGATTACATCATTGGCAACCAAGTGGAAGACAAAGAGGGCCAGTATTATGTGCGCTCGCCCGATGAAGAGGAGGTATATATCGCCGACTTGGACATCGATTTGTCCACCAAGTTCACCGATTGGATTGTCACCGATCTGCTGGATGTCGATGCCTTTGACATTCGCCAGGTGACCATCAACGATTATGAGCTCAACGAGCGGGGAATTAGCGCCACGGAAGTTAGCGAATTGAGTAGAGATTCCTCCAGTGGCCCCTGGAAACTGGCCGGCCTGAACGAAGAGACCGAGGAAGTCGAAAAGGACGCGGTGCGCGACACAGTCGACGCGATCGCTGGCCTAAAGATCGCTGGCGTCCGGCCTAAACAAAACGGACTGACGCCTAGTTTGGAAGTTGATCCAAACGCCAAGGATTATGAACTCGCTCGTCTGCCAATCGATTTGCGAGCTCGGGGATTTCACCTGCTCCAGCGACGGGGCCAGGAAGAGTTAGAACTGATTGCACAAGAGGGTGAACTTTTTGCCTCGACTGAAGAAGGGCTCGTCTATCGTCTGTACTTTGGACGAGCGTTCACGGGCAGCGAAGAAGAAATTGAAATCGGCTCGTCCAACGAGGAAAGTGGCGACGAAGAGGGCGAAAAAAAGAAAGAAGATCCCAGCGACGAGTCTTCCGGCGTTGAATCATCCGGCGACGACGAGTCGAAGGAGGATCCGAAGAAAGACGAAGAAGCAGACCAGCAAGACAAGGGTGATTCTGAGTCCGAGGGCGACGCGGATAAGGCCAGCGAGTCCGAGGAAGGCGGCGATGATGACAAGAAGGCCGACGATGGCAAGCCGGGGCGTTATGTGTTTGTCCGTGTCGAGTTTGATCAGACCAAATTGGGCGAAGAGCCGGTAATGCCGGTCGAACCGCAAGAGCCGTCCAGCGAACCCGAACCGGCAGACGACGCCAAGGAAAAGGACTCCGGCGACTCGAAGGACGGCGATGCAACTTCGAAAGATGGCGACGCGGCCGCCGATAAGAAGGCGGGAGAAGAAAACGCCGCCAAGAAAGCCGCGGACGATGCGACTAAGAAGGATGCCACCAAGAAGGATGCCACCAAGAAGGACGCCACTAAGAAGGACGCCACTAAGAAGGATGCCACTAAGAAGGATGCCACTAAGAAGGGTGACGCCAAGAAGGGTGACGCCGCCAAGAGCGAAACAGAGGCTGGCGACGACGAGAAAAAGGATGAGGAACCGGTCCCTGATCCTCAAAAGCTTTACGAGGAAGCGAAACAGCAGTACCAGTTTGATTTGAGAAAGTACGAACGGGACACTGAAGAGTTTAAAGAGAAAGTCGAAAAGGGACAAAAGAAGGCCGATGACCTCAATCGCCGTTTTGCCGAGTGGTATTATGTCATTCCTGGTGACAGCTACGAAAAGTTGAGCCTATCGCGTGCCAATTTGGTTAAGGCCAAAGAGATGAAACCGGAAGAAGGCGAATCGAAGGACGGCGACGGTGCACCAGGCGCGGCGGACGGTGCCAAAGCAACGAAGCCCAATGATGAATGAACTGGCTCATGCCCAGTGCCAGACACAGCCGTGTATCAGATTCCCTCCCAAACCAAGAGTAGTCAGCCGCACCGTGTTAGAAGGGGAAATTTGGCCGTGCCGGCGCGGGTGATCGTGTAGGGACGGCATCATCGAAAGAGACGCGACGCGTGAGGGTTCCGGCATGCATCATCGCTGCCGCCGAGCGCGAAAATCCCAAGCAAGCAGGTGAGCGAATGACGATCCGCAGCCGATTTCTTGTGTCCGGACTGCTTCTGTTGTGTCTTCCCTTGGCTGGCGCGATGGGGCAACCTCACGCTAACCCCGCAACCGAACGCCTTCCCAAGGATGCCTTGTTACGAATGGGGTCCACGCGGTTGGCACATGATTCTCGGCTGACTTGTGTACGATTTTCGCCGGACGACCAGTGGATCGGGGCGGCCGATTCCAATGGAAATATCCGGCTATGGGATGTGGATACCGGCAAGCTGATCTGGGAGAGGCCTGCCGGGACCGGGCGCAAGTTCGCGGTGTCGCCGGACGGAAAAATGATGGCGATCGGCGGCTACTACAACCGGGAGATCACTCTGTGGGATCTGGAAAAGGATGAGCTGATACGCGAGTTGCCGCAGAATGCACGCTCGCTGGAATTCACAAGAGATGGCTCGCGGTTGGTCGCCGCCGGCCGCGATGGCATTATCCGTCTTTGGGATTCTCAAACGGGCGATGTCGTGAAAGAGTTCCAGGGCCATCAGGGCGCGCTGTATGCCGTGGCAATTTCACCCGATGGGCGCATGTTGGCCTCGGGTGGCGGAGGAGATGGAACGGCTCCTCGTCACAATGAAGTTCGGCTCTGGGACCTGGCAAGCGGAAAAGAGCTTGCGCAACTGCACGAAGACGAGGGTCGCCAACCTCCTTTGCCGGGGTGGATCTACTCGCTTGACTTCTCAGCCGACGGAAAGACGCTTGCCGTTGCCAGCCCTTATGCCGTTCGTATCTGGGACATTGAAAGGCGAAAGCAGAAGCACCGTCTTTCCCAGTGTTCTTACGCGGTGGCTTTTTCGCCCGTCGAGAATCATCTGGCGATGTGCGGCGATTTTGGCATCCATGACCCCCAAACCGGCGAGCAACTAACGAAGCTTTCTGGAACGGTCGACGTATACGGATGTGTGACGTATTCCCACGGTGGCCAACTGATCGCCAGCGGCAATAAGGAAGGCTACGTTCAATTGTGGAATGCGGGCACTGGCCAAGAGATTGTCCGCCGGTCAGGCCATGAAGGTGGAATTCGGTGCGTCGCGTTTTCGCCGGATGGGACCGTGGCGGCCTCGATCAGTCGCGAGGATGCGACCATCCGTGTGTGGGGAACCGCAAGCGGGAAACAGCTACGCAAAATCCCCGTCACTTGGCGCGGTCCGGATGTTTGGTGGAGCGAAGAAGGTTCTGCTGTCCTGTTTGCCCCCTACGGCCGCGAAATCGTCAGTTGGACTTATGATTCGACGATCAAGTATTGGCAACTTGGCAGCGAAGAAAAACACGGTGTGCAGCTCGGCAAGACATCATCCACGGCCGTAACGATTTCTAAAGACGGCACGCGCGCGGCCATGGTAGCCTACGACGGCGGATCGCGAAGCAAGATCGGCGTTTATGAACTGGATGGCGCGGCTCTGGTCGCTTCGATTGATCCCTTTGAAAAGAAATCCAGTTCCGATGCGTGGGTTAGCTCCTTGGCGTTGTCGCCGGACGGCAAGACGCTGGCGGTCGGCGTGTTGAATGGAAATCGGTCACCGCAGAGTAAAGCCGCGCCCTCCGTTCAGCTTTGGGACATCGAGCGGCAGGGGCTGTACCGCAAGTTGCGTCCCGCTGCGGCACCGCCGGGCAAGATCTGTTTCTCGCCAGACGGAAGCTTGTTGGCCACCAGCGCGGTGCGCGGTTCTCCTTTACAGTTATGGCGAGTGTCCGACGGGTCCGAGGTTCGCAGTTTTCAAGTGGAAGCCGATGCCCATGGCCGGGAGCCAGCCCCGATTGCCTTTACACCGGACGGAAAGCGACTGGCCGCGGCGGACGCCAATCGAGAAATCTATATATGGGAACTAGCCACGGGCGACAAGATCCGCACATTCCAAGGACATCAGAAAGCGGTCACCTCGATCGCATTTTCGCCCGATGGAATGACGCTTCTATCCGGCAGCGAGGATGCAACGATGCTGTTGTGGGATGTCAGCGGCGTTGGTCGCGCGCACGTTGCTCTAACGCCACAGCAATTGGGAGACTACTGGGATGCGCTGGCCGACGCGGATTCAGACATCGCCGGGGGCGCGGCCAAGGTTCTATTGAGTTCCTGGCGGCAATCCGTGGATCTGTTCGATCAACGGCTGACGGCGGGCGAGGTTCAAAATGTCGACGAATTGCCGAAACTGATCCGGGAATTGTCGGGGGACGACGCCAAGGCCCATTTAAGATCGGCGGTGCGTTTGAAGTCGTTCGGTATCAAGGCGTCGCCCGCGTTATTCAAGGCACTGGCCGACCAGCCTGCCGCTGCGGTTCGGCGACGCATCGAGGACGTGTTGGAATCGATTGGGGAATTCCCGATCCCCTCGGAGGCATTGCGGCGGACCCGCGCGATTCAACTGCTGGAACAGATTGGTTCGGCGGACGCGGAGAAGATTCTCAGGCGACTCGCGGAGACAGAGCCGCCGACGGTCGCGAGCGGGGATGCCGAGGCGGCGCTAAGGCGACTCAAACAGCGCTCGCGGGCACCGAAAGCAAAACTGCTTCCCACGCGTTAGCGGAAAAGCTGAAGACGTTCCCTGGCTCGAACGGTCGTGGCACCGCCGATTACGAAGCCCGTTGGCTCACGTAGCGGAGTACATCGCGCGCGGAAATGACGCCTATCGGACTCCCCTCTTCGTCGACGATGGGCACATGGCGAAAGCTGCCCAGATCCATCCGCTGCACGGCGAATGCGATTTTGGCGTTGTGATCCAACGTTTCTACCTTCGATGTCATGAATTCGGACACCGGTTTGCCGCTTAGGTCCGCAACTTCCGTATTGAGTTTGAGTAACGCGTCACGTTCGCTGAACACGCCTAGGAGCTTTTTACCTTCAACGACGAAAACCGAACCGATCTTCTTTTCAACCATGAGCCGCAAGACGTCGCGGGTGGCCATGTCTGGCGGAACGACCACCGGCGTTTTAGGCGCCAGAGTATCCACGTGTTCGCTCAGCAGGCCTCGTTCGACTTCGGTGTCGGGAACCTGCAAGTATTCGTCGCTGAGCGGTTGTTCGCACTGGGCGCAAACATCCACGCCGCTGATGTTGTCAAAGGAACAGTAAGGGCATTCGGTCATGCTACAGTCCATGTGTCGCCGGAGTTAAACAGTTCCGCCAGGTCGCCTTCGCCGCTCGCCTCACGAACGTCGTCGATCTGGCTGTTTAGCTCCACGTCGTATTTAGGTTTATCGATGGCTCGGAACACGCCGATGGGTTCCGGAAATCCGTCTTCGTTCCGCAAGCGGCTCAGCAAATAGGCCAAGCTCGGTTCGGGTGCCTTTTCGTCATGGAACAGCAAGTCGTCTTCGGTGATGCCCTTGCCCAGTTCCACGACTTCGGGGTCCAAGCCGTTCAGGCGGATACCTTTGTTTCGGTCCTTGCCAAAGATCAGCGGCTTGCCATGCTCCAGTTCGATTACGTTGTCGGATTTTACTTGGCGGTCCGTCGCATAGGTCCAGGCACCGTCGTTGAAGATGTTGCAGTTTTGATAGACCTCGATAAACGAGGTGCCTTTATGCTCGGCCGCCCGCTTTAGTGTATTGCCTAGATGTTTGACGTTGACGTCGATCGAACGCGCCACGAACGTGCCTTCGCAACCAATGGCGATCGAGAGCGGATGCAGCGGGTTGTCGATCGAACCGAAGGGCGTGCTTTTCGTATGCTTGCCCAAGGGTGAAGTGGGCGAGTATTGACCCTTGGTCAAGCCATAAATGCGATTGTTGAACAGCACGATATTGACGTCGACATTACGCCGGATGCAGTGCAAGAAGTGATTGCCGCCGATGCTCAGTGCGTCGCCATCGCCTGTAATCACCCAAACCATCAGATCCGGACGCGACGATTTGAGCCCGGTTGCGAACGCCGGCGCTCGACCGTGAATGCTGTGCATTCCGTAGGTGTTCATATAGTACGGAAACCGGCTTGAGCAGCCGATACCCGAAATGAAGACGATCTTTTCCTGGGGCACACCCAACGACGGCAGGGTCTTCTTCATCTGCGCCAAAATGGAGTAATCACCGCAACCTGGACACCAACGCACATCCTGGTCACTGGCGAAGTCCGCGGCGGTCAAAACAGGCAGTTCAGTACTCATGATTTTCTCAGAAAGATTTCTTTCGGAAGTTATGCAATTGACTTTTTGATCTGTTGATAAATCTCTTCCACTGAAAACGGCTTACCTTCGACCTTGTTTAGTCCCTGGGCGTCGATGAGATACTTCGCGCGAATCAGCAGGAGAAGCTGTCCCATGTTCAGTTCTGGAATCAAGACTTTCTTGTAGCTGCGAAGCACTTTTTCCAAGTTCGACGGGAACGGGTTCAGCCAGCGCAAGTGAGCGTGCGCCACCGACAAGCCTTCGACTTGGCATTTTTCCACCGCCGTCGTGCAGGAACCATAGGTACCGCCCCAACTGAGGACCAGCAGATCGCCCTTTTCCGGTCCATGAACGTCTTGCAGCGGAATCTCCTTGGCGACGTTTTCCACCTTTTGGGCACGCACATCGGTCATGTGTTGATGGTTGTCCGGGTCGTAGCAAACATTGCCGGATCCATCTTCCTTTTCCAGTCCGCCGACCCGATGCTCCAAGCCTTCCGTGCCTGGCAAGGCCCATGGCCGCGATAATAGCTCGTCTCGTTGGTAGGGCAAGAACGGCTCGCCGTTTTCCCTGGGACCGGGGTGGCTAACCGGGATCTTGGGCAGCTTCTCGACTTCGGGAATTCGCCAGGGCTCGGCACCGTTGGCAATGTACCCGTCGGACAAAATAATGACCGGCACCATGAAACGGGTCGAAATCCGCCACGCCTCTTGGGCCACGTCGAAACAATCGCCGGGACTTCGCGCCGCGATAACAGGCAGTGGACACTCGCCGTTGCGGCCAAACATGCCCTGCAGAAGATCCGACTGTTCGGTCTTGGTCGGCAGTCCCGTACTGGGGCCGCCGCGTTGGACATTAATGATGATCAGCGGCACCTCAAGGATCATGGCCAACCCCATGGCCTCGCCTTTGAGCGCGATCCCCGGACCACTCGAAGCAGTGACGCCCATCGCTCCGCCAAACGACGCTCCTATGGAAGCACAAATCGCCGCGATCTCGTCTTCGGCCTGAAACGTTCTCACGCTGAAGGCTTTGAAACGGCTTAGCTCTTCTAAGATCGGGCTGGCGGGCGTGATCGGATAGGAACCGTAAAAGATGTCCTTGCCGCTCATCTTCGAGGCGGCGAGCAATCCCCAAGCGATCGCCTGGTTGCCCATGATATTCTTGTAGGTTCCGGCCGGCAGTTTCGCGGGATCGACGTGGTAGCTGCTGATGAAATCTTCCGTTGTTTCACCATAGTTCCAACCCGCTCGCAACGCCTTTTCATTGGCATCGGCAATCTCGGGCTTCTTGCCAAACTTCTCCTTGATGAATCGCAGAGTCGGTTCGAGGTCGCGACCATACAACCAGTAGACCAGCCCCATCGCAAAGAAGTTCTTGCAACGATCGATAATTTTCTGGCTCAGCTTTTCCCCGTTCGTGGTGGTGACTTCCGCGAGCGCGTTGCGCGTCAAAGTTGTCATGGGAACCTTGATCAAGCGAAATTCGTCCAGGCTGCCATCTTCCAAGGGGTTCGTCGAGCAATTCGCGAGCTTCAGATCCTTGGCGGCGAAACCATCACTGTTGACGATCAACACACCGCCTTTTTTCAAGTCGGCGGAATTGGTCACGACCGCGGCCGGATTCATCGCCACCAAGGTATCGACGATATCTCCCGGCGTGTGAATGTCCGTCGAGGAAAATTGGACCTGATATCCGCTGACTCCCGCCCGCGTCCCTTTCGGCGCCCGGATCTCGGCGGGAAAGTCTGGAAAAGTTGCAATATCGTTAGGAACGAGCGCGGACGTCGACGCGACTTGGCCGCCGGCGACTTGCATGCCGTCGCCCGAGTCTCCCGCCAGACGGACCGTGGCTCCGTCGATTTTGATAACTTGCTTGGATGTCTGTGGCGCACCTTCAGTTGCTGTGGACATGGTGAACTATGGATGCCTCAACGTTCTGTTTAATGACGATGTTCTTAATAACGATGTTCGGTCTAGTGACGATGTTCGGTCTAGTGACGATGTTCGGCTTAATGAAGACCGAATTATTGGTCGCTTCCGGGGAGAGACAATCGGCGACCGGCGGGAGTTACGCACCTTCTCGTTCCTGAGTGGCGTGGTGGGGCGATGGGGGCAGGGTGTATACGATGTTGGGAAAGTGCTGCACAAGATAGTGCAAAATGCCAGATACCTTGAGCAGACCGGTAACATTCCCGTCCGTATCGACGATCGGCAGGCGCCGATAGCCTCCGGACGACATGGTCGTAATCGCTTCGCCAACCGTGGCCAACGGAGAGAGGGTCACGGGGTTGGTGATCATCACCGTTTCGATCGAGGCGCTGAAGTCCGCTCCAGCCGCCATTAACTTCAAGGCGTCCCGCTCCGTGAAGATACCCACGAGCAAATCATCCTCGCAGACAACCGCACATCCGGTTCTTCGCGCCTTCAACAGTTTCAATGTCTCGGCGATGGACGTCCGCGGAGTCACGCGCGGCGGATCTGCCGGATCCGCATGATTGATCGTCTCGGTGGCAAGGTTACATTGCAGGTCCACAGCCTGTCCCTTCGTGAAGTCAATCCTCGAACATCAGGTGGACCGAGCAAAACGATCGACCACTTAATACTCTGTAATCGCTGAAATGTACCACGTTGCTTGTGTTCGTAGAAGCACGAATTGGTCGGAATGAGGGTTTTCTTGCACGTTTATCCATTAGGGGCATCCGGCGATCCAGGGCGCTGGCGTGCGTTGTGCTGATAAAAACGGCTGAGATCAAAAGCCCCCTCCCGCTGCTCGTCTTCCAGCAGCTTCATGCGGACTTCCAGCCGTTCAAGTTGTCTTCGCATTTTGGGCAGGACTTCGCCCGTCGAGTCCTTGGGTGAAGGCCGCGGCACGACCGGATAACCGAGTTGTCGCTGCAACGCCGAGAACAAAAATAGCGGGTCCTTGTGACGATTGGCCAGCGCGATCTTTCCTTCTTTTTCGCCGAACAAGATTGGCGCGGACAGCCCCGGATCCTCCTTCCCAATCCGCAGCTCTCGATCGCGGTAGAACTCGCTGCACACGTACAGCATGTCGGAAAAATCCACCATGCCCAGCTTGCGGCGGACCGCAAGTATCCAGCCTCGCCAGGCGTCATCGAACATCGAGTCCTCCGACATGGCCCGCAAGCCACGATCGTAGCTCAACCGGTTACGGCTTAACGTTTCAAATTCGTAGAGAAAAACGCCCTGCGGCGTGGGCGACTCGGTACGGTATTCGGCCTCAAAACGCAGTGCCGAAATGGCGACGCGCATGTCGAATCGTCCGAGTTCATCTTCCGACTCTTCCATCAAGTAAGTCTGAAAGCTGGAGAAATAGTGCGGCAATCGCTTCATCGCCCCCGAGACTGCGCCCGTGTGGTTCAATTCGGTCAACATGAAGTCGATCGCCATGGGCAGTTTCGTCGTGGACAGCACCTCGTCGCGGATTAGAGCCAGCAACTCTTGGATCGGCATGTTCTCCGGTAGCCGCTCTCCCAGAGTACGGAAAAAATAGGCCTGCTCGACGTATTCTTCGCGATCAAGTTGCGGCATGGCGCGTGAGTCAAATGCGAGGACTTGGTCGCTTTTCGGAAGGCGACACTTGCGTAACTGTCGCGGAGCGGCTGTAATTCTTGAGCCATGCCTGGCGGGCACGCGGTGAAACCAAGATGGTCGCGTCGCGCCAGCCAGTGAAAATCCGGAGCCTATTTCGTTTTGCAGTAGGAAAGGGCGAGCAATGCGTAACCCGTCGCCAAATTCGCGTCGCCTTCCAACCAGCGGACGTTGCCGTTGGACCACGAACCATCGTCATGCTGCCGCGTTGCCAGTTCCGCCAGCAGTTCCGCGCGCCAATCGTGCTTCACGCCCTCTTCGTCCACGAACTCGTCTTCTCCAATGGCGTTTAGAGCCTTGGCGAAAGTATTAAAGTAGTAGTACAGCCCGGCGTCCCCCATTCCGGGGTTGGACTGCAGGTCGTAGTTCTTGCGGACCCATTTGACGGCCGCCTTCACGCGAGGATCCTCGGGCCCTACGCCCGCATAAATCATGCTCTTCAATCCGGCGTACGTCATCGAACCGTAGCTGCGCAGACCGCCCGCCGCGGTCTTGCCGGCTTGGCTTGTCCCGCCGGCCGCCGGAGTGTAATAGAACCCGCCATCGGGGTTCTTGGCACCGAACGGAGTGGTGTTGTGTTCGCTTTCCAGATTTTGGCAGCGGGAGATAAAAATCAACGCGCTCTTGATCGCTTCGCTGTCCTCAGAGTTTCCGGTCGCCTTCAGGGCTTCGACCAGGAAGTTCGTGTTGGAAAGATCGGGCCGCTTGTGCTTGCCGTATCCGGCACCGCCAAATCCCGGATCGGACACGTCCTTGCCTTCGCCTCCGTCCAATTGAATTCCCTTGACGAACCCATCGGCTCGAGCCAAAACATCGTCGAACTTGCCGGCCCGGTTGGCTTCCGAAAAGCAAAGTATCGACAGACAGGTTTCGTAGTTTCTATAAAGCGATCCATCGCGATAGATGCCGCCGTCTTTCTGAACAAAGCCTTCCAAATAGCGCAGACTCTTGGCCGCCAAAGGATCGGAGGGCGACACGCCGCTGCGCAGCAGCGCGGTCGTAATCAAAGCTGTCACGCCGGGCCCCGCCTGTGAGCTGTACGAACCGTCGTCGTTTTGCCCTTTCGTTTTCAGATAGCTGATCGCCTTGGCAACCACTTGTTCGTATTGACGGGCGTCCTGCAATGCGTCCGCCGCGAATCCCGGAAGGGCCAAGACCCCCACGGTGAAGATCGACAAACTACCAACCAACCTGCGAAATAGAGGGCGCATATTCAATTCCCGTAGCGGAGATTTTCCAGAACCATGCCGACCGCGACCGGCGACGCTTCTGTAAATTCTAGTAGATGGCAGCGTTAGGGCCACTGCAATCAGTCCAGAATCGCCAGGATTTCATCCTCGCTCATGATCAAGAGGTCCTCGTCGTCAACGACCACCTCCGTGCCCGAATAGTTGCTAAACAGCACGCGATCTCCCTCGTTCACCTGAGACTTCACCCGGACCCCCTCGTCGGTCAGACGTCCGTCACCAACCGACAATACGCGGCCTTGCTGGGGCTTTTGCTGGGCGGAATCGGGAAGCACGATTCCACCTGCCGTGGTTTCTTCGGCTTCCAGGCGCTTGACGACAACGTTTGCACCAAGCGGTTCAATTCTCATGGTCGATCCCTGCATCTCTTGGAAAACAACAAAGGCCCCAAAATCGAATCCGAGATTCTCGCACGGGCAAGAGGCGGTTTCAAGTATTGCCTTGCCGGCTTCGCCTTACTGACCCCCTCATTAGAACTACAGCCAAAATCCGTCTCCCGTGGCCATTTCGTTTTGTTCGGATGGAACATTACCGGTCGTGCCAAGATCGCTGGATGGCTGCGGCGTGAAAAAGGTAGCAGCAATTGCACGATAGCATACTACCTGGAAGTGGTAGGCGGGAGCCCTTGCCGGGGGTGAGCAATGGTTCTGAACGCCAGCTACGCCGCAATCCAAACCCCGAAGACACGAGCACGGGCAGCCTGATACAGAATCTGGATGAATATCTTCGGGCCCTAACGTCTCGCACCGAAGCGGCGACGGAAAAGGCTGAGTTGCTGGCCAGGTACAACGTGCTGCGCGCCGAACTGGAGGAGACCAAAGGAACCATTCTCGCCTTTTATGGCGTCAGTTTTCCGCTGGACCCATGCGTGCAAAACGGCAGCTTGTTCGAGCCGCCAGGGATCCCGGATCCCCCGTCCGCACCCGCTCAAGCGACACTCCATGCGCCACGGCTTGCGACGTTTGTTACCGATGATCCTGCTGCTAACAACGAACACGATGTCGTTCGGAGACTCGTTGCGACGAACGCAATCGATTCACAAGATCGCCGTTATCCACTGCCGCGATCTTCCGCCGATCGGGCGAACGCCTGTCTTCCGCTGCCACCAACCTCGCTCGATCCCGGTGCCTCTAAGCGGTTGGATTGAGGTGGCGGTAAGGTTTGACGGTCCTGGCCTCACCATCAGGCCAGGATTTTCGTAAGCACTTGACCATGCACGTTCGTCAGGCGGCGTTGGATGCCGTTGTGATAGAACGTTAGACGTTCGTGGTTAATGCCCAGCAGATGGAGTACGGTGGCATGAAAGTCGTGCCAGTGGACTCGGTTTTCGACCGCTCGCCAACCAACGTCGTCCGTGGCCCCGTAGGCCAAGCCGTTCTTGAGTCCCGCGCCGGCCAGCCAGACCGTAAATCCGTACTGATTGTGATCGCGGCCGGCACCCACCACGTTGGCGGCCGACTGCGTGAACGGCGTCCGTCCAAACTCACTAGTGAAGACAACCAGAGTATCGTCCAGCATGCCGCGTTGGCGTAGATCTTGAAGCAATCCGGCCAGCGGTTTATCGATCCGTCCCGCTTCGCGACCGTGATTCTTGACCATGTTCTCGTGCCCGTCCCAATTGATGCGCGGCGAGCCAAACGCGCCGCCCGCGAATAGTTGCACGAAGCGAACACCGCGTTCCAGCAGTCGTCGAGCCAACAAGCAACCCCGTCCAAAGTCATCCGTTTTCTTCTGGCCCAGACCATAGGAATCTTGCATGGCTTGCGTTTCATCATCCAGGGCGGCAACTTCGGGAACCGCCATCTGCATCTTAGCCGCCAAGGCGTAGCTCTTCAGACGCGCCAACAACACATCGTTGCCGCCCCGTTCGGCCAAATGGCGTTCATTCAGTTTCTTTAGCAGCGCGCGACTGTCGCGTTCGGTGCTCTTGCGCGTTGGCTGGGCGGGATACAGGTCGTCGATCGGGATCCCCTTGCTGCGTATCACGACACCTTGATGCCGCGCGGGAAGAAAGCCGTTGCTCCAGTTGATCGAACCGCCCGCCGGCACGCCGCGCGGGTCGGGGATGACCACATAAGTCGGCAGTTCATCCGTTTCGTTGCCCATGCCATAGGAGAGCCAGGAACCGAGGACGGGAAAGCCGTTAAGCCGAAAGCCCGTGTTTTCTTGAAACGTGGCGGGCGTGTGATTCGACGTCTCGGCATACATCGAGCGGACGACGGTCAATTCGTCGGCGACTTGGGCCAGGTGTGGAAACAGATCGGAAACCCATAACCCGCTCTTGCCACGTTGCTTGAATTTCCAATCGCTCTTTCGCAACAATCCCACTTTGCCAAAGAACACGTCCGGCTTCTCGTCGCTGACCAGGGGCTTGCCGTGTTGCTTGGCCAGCGCCGGCTTATAGTCGAACGAATCGACTTGGCTGAAGCCGCCGGTCGCGCAAATATGGATCACGCGTTTGGCTTGCGCGGGATGATGTGGGGGCGGGTCGCTGGTTTCGCCAAGAACCGGTTCGGCGCGGACGAGCCGGTCTTGTTGCAACAGAGTGGCCAACGCCGCTCCGCCGAGGCCATTCTTGGCCCACGAAAAAAACGTCCGGCGGTCCAGCAAGGCGGTTCGGTCATCCAGAGCGGTCGCGAGGGGCTTGGGAGTCATCGATTCAAAATTGATGCGAGGTAAGTGATGGCGTTGTCCATCATAAGCAATATAGGAAATCTTATCCTCGCTTCGGCTCGATTGCACGTAAATCTGAAAAGGCACTGATAACTCGGGCCTTCAAACGAGCTTCACTAGGCGGCGACCCGTCTGGCACCGATTTCCTCGTGGCGAGCCAACAGTTCGCACAGAAGCTCCACGGTTCTTGCCGCGGCTCCTTGATGAGCTTGCACCAGACGTTGAGCCTTGATTCCCATCTCTTCCCGATAGGCAGGCTCTGTTAGGCAACGTCGTACGAATCGCTCTAGGTCGTCGCCGTCCTTTACGACCCGCGCCGCCTGGTGTTCCAACATCAACGACACGACGTCACGGAAATTTCGCGTGTTGGGGCCAAAGGACACCGCCGCGCCATAGGCGGCGGGCTCGATCATGTTCTGTCCACCGCGTGTTCCCATGCTGCCGCCCACGTAGGCGATATGGCAAGCGCCCCACCACGCTCCCAACTCGCCCACGGTGTCCACCAACAAGACGCGGGCGTTCAGTTCGGTGTTGCTGCCGAGGTCGGTTCTACGAACCCAAGGTACCCCCGACGCACGCAGCATCTCCGCCACTTCGGCGAACCTATCAGGATGGCGGGGAACTAAAACCAGCCGCAATTCCGGGAACCGTGGCGACAGCTTTTGGAAGACTTGTAGAGCCAACTCTTCTTCGGGACTTTGCGTGCTGCCGGCTAGCAGTACGAGGTCGTCTTCGCAAAAGCCAGCCAGCGCCGCGAGCCGGCGTGTTTCGGGATTGTCGCGGTCGGCGGCGGCCCCGTCGAACTTAAGCGACCCAGTTACCTGGACGGCTGCATCCGACGCACCCAGATCAAAAAATCGCTTGGAATATTCGTCATTTTGAGCAGCGATCAGATCCAGCTTGCGCATGGTGGCGGATATCAGGCGACGAATGCGACGATAGCCGCGATGGCTTCTTTCGCTGAGCCTGCCATTGACCAGAGCCACGGGGATGCCGGCTTGATTTGCTTGGCCAATCAAATTGGGCCACAGTTCGAGTTCCGCCAGCACCAGCATGTCGGGACGGATTCGCGCGAACGCCCGCCGCACCGCCCAACTGAAGTCGAGCGGACAATAGAACACCTGTCGAGGCGCGTACTTTTTCCGCCCCATGTCGTACGCTGTTTTCGTCGTGACGGAAATTACGCAATCGACATCGGGGTGCCGTCGTTCGATGCGCGGGATCAGAGTCGCCAACAGATTCGCTTCGCCGACACTGACCGCGTGAAACCAAATGCACTTTCGATTTCCGTCGCGGCGGGGAACTTGGCCCAGTAGTTTTTCAGCGAATCCTTCTCGATATTTTTGCTTGTTAATCGCGGCATACGCGAGCCAGGGAGATGCCACGACGAGCAGAATCACATAGACGAGATTGAGCAGATAGGGCATTCGCGGAAATCCTTTTCCGATAGGCGACCCAGATCGTAGACAAGCGGAGAATTCCTTGTCCTCCTTACCAAGCGGGACCACAGGGGGTTCTCTTCAATCCTTCTCAACACCCCCTCTAACTCCCCCTTGGCAAGGGGGAGAACCAATTGTGCGACCAGCAGTGACAATGCACTAGGTCGCGCCCTGATTTCGCATATGACAATTTTTGTACTTCTTGCCGCTGCCGCAGGGACAAGGGTCGTTGCGGCGCACTTGCTTGGCTTTGTTGCGGATCGGTTCAATCCGTCGGTCGCCGCCTTGGCTTGAATCGATCGCGGACTGCTGTTGCTGAGCAATTTCGCTGGCCGACTGGGCTTGTTCATGGCTGGCCGAGGTTTCGACCCAGGTGGAACCGACAAAGTCCTCATCCAGATTCTGCATGTGGAACACGAGGTCGGTCGCCCGTTCGCCGATTGAATTCCACATCGTTTCGAACATCCGCATACCTTCGCGTTTGTATTCCACCTTGGGATCAAGCTGAGCCCAGCCCTTTAAACCGACGGAACTTCGCAAGTAGTCCATCGACAACAAATGGTCCTTCCATGCCGAATCGACGATCTGTAATAGCACCATTCGTTCCATCCGCCGCATTTCGGGATGATAGCGATCTTCGACGGCACAGCACAGTTTTTGTTCGAGCTGTTCTGCTTCCAAGTCGGCGATCTGGTCGGCCGGCAAATCGACGTCGTGAGTCTGCTTGAGCCAATCCGAGAAGGAATCGAGCGATCCGTTCCCGCCCGTCGCGGCCCCGGCCGTCCCCGTGGATTGGCCGTCAAATAAGGTATCGACTTTCTCCTTGACGGCGACTAATGCCTTTTTCGCTTGAACATTATGTTGCCGGCTGTGGTCGATGAGCACCGCGCGGATCTCGTCGCGTTGCTTGCTCTTCAGATCCTCCAAGCTCAGGTCGGCATCGAAGCGCTCGCGGGCCCAGGCGATCAGGCCGTCGCGGTCAATGCGTGAACCGCCGGTACCGCTGCTGAATCGATAGATTCCCGCCATGACGGGGTATTCCGATTCCTTTTCGTCGTAGGACTTTTCGGCGTTTTCGACGATCAGATTTTTCAACGCAGCCGGTTCGAGGCTCTGGACGTCCTCGAACTGGAGTTCGATTCCAAACTTGGCTTTGACCCAGCCCAGGCAATTGCGCAAACCGAAATCGTCTTGCAGCATCGGTTCGCCCTCCGACAAATCGACACTCTCGATCGCCGCATGGGCTTTGTCCATTAGCAGTTCGGCCACGCCGTCGCGGCCAGCTCGCTTGAGCATGTGATCGCGGACGTTGGCTTCCCACCGGGTATTGGCAAACTTGGCCAACGCCTCCCAGTTCCAATCCTTGGAGACATCTTTTTCATCGTCGCCGTTGTCTGGCAAATTTTCGTCGATCGAACCGATGATGTCCGATTCCGCTGCCCGCTCGGCTTCTTCCTTGGCGTAGCCCGCCGCCGAGCCAATATCCAATCCGCGAAACTGGCGAGCTTCGAGTTGCGTGGTGAGCCGGGAACCAGCGAAACGGGCAAAAGAATCGACGCCAAAGTCGCGATCCAGGAACATATCGACATGATAGTCGACTTGTTCGCGAATCATTTCGACAATCAAGTCGCGGCAATTCGCGCCATCCAGGATTTTCTGCCGATAGCTGTACACTCGCTTCCGCTGCTCATCCATCACCTCGTCGTACTCAAGCAAATTCTTGCGGACCTCGAAGTTGCGTTCTTCGACTTTCTTTTGAGCCCCTTCGATTCGACGGGAGACCATGCGGCTTTCGATCCGCTCGCCCTCCTTCATGCCCAGGCGCTCCAGAATGTTCTTGACCCACTCGCCCGCAAAGATCCGCATCAAGTCGTCTTCCAGGCTGAGGAAAAAGCGGCTGCTGCCTGGATCGCCTTGCCGGCCCGTTCGTCCGCGAAGCTGCAAGTCGATGCGACGTGCTTCGTGCCGTTCGGTGGCGATCACGTGCAGTCCGCCTAGCTTCTTGATCTCCTCGCCCGACTCGGACATGTTTTCTTCTTTGTCGATCTCTTCGACCAACGCGTCCCATTCCTCGCGCGGCACATCGAGGCGTGTTTCATATTTGTCCTGCAGCCGCGCCCAAGCCAACGTTTCCGGATTGCCGCCCAGCACGATATCCGTTCCACGGCCGGCCATATTGGTGGCGATGGTGACCGCGCCGCGGCGGCCGGCTTGCGCCACGATGCCCGCTTCGCTCTTGTGGAACTTGGCGTTCAGCACGCTATGTGGAATGCCGCGTTGCTCCAGCAGGTTGCCCAGTCGTTCGCTCTTTTCGATCGACACGGTACCGACCAGCACGGGCCGGCCCTTGCGTTCGATTTCCGTGACTTTCGCGCGGGGAATAACGTCCTTCTTTTTGCTATCGCTGGGCTGGAAGGTGATGTTGTCATCGTCCTCCTTGATGATAGTGCCCCACAGTTCGTCGTCTTTTTTCGTAACCAAGACATCCCACTTCACGCTGCGCTCGATTTCTTCGGCGACCGCCAAGAACTTCTCGCGCTCGGTGCGATAAATCACATCGGGATGCTCGAGCCGTTGCATGGGCCTGTTCGTGGGAATGGCGATGACATCGAGTTTGTAGATCTTCCAAAACTCGTTGGCTTCAGTCATCGCGGTTCCGGTCATGCCGCAGATTTTGTTATACAGCTTGAAGAAGTTCTGCAATGTGATGGTGGCCAGCGTTTGCGTCTCTTCCTTGATCTTGACGCCTTCTTTCGCCTCGACCGCCTGATGCAAGCCGTCGCTCCATTGCCGGCCATCCATCAATCGTCCCGTGAATTCGTCGACGATGATGATGCGGCCTTCCTTGACGACGTAGTTGACGTCGCGCTTGTATAGAAAATGCGCCTTGAGCGCATTATCGATCATGTGCGGCCATTCCATGTTGCCGGCTGTATAGAAGCTTTCGACACCAGCCAGGTTTTCCGCCGTCCGCACGCCTTCATCCGTGAGATTGGCCGTGTGGTCTTTTTCGTTGACCGTGAAGTGCTCGTCCTTCTTGAGTTGACGCGCGACCCGATCGGCATCGCTGTACTTTTTCGGATCGTCGAACGCCGGACCCGAGATGATCAACGGCGTTCGCGCCTCGTCGATCAAGATGTTGTCGACTTCGTCGACGATGGCGAAATTCAGCGGACCTTGCGACTGCTGCATCGACTTTCGAAAGCGGTCGTCATCGCGTGCCGCGGGCCGCATATTATCGCGCAGATAGTCGAAGCCGAATTCGTTATTGGTTCCGTAGGTAATATCGCAAGCGTACGCCTTCTGGCGATCGCTGACGGGCATGTCGTTCTGGATGGTTCCCACGGTCAACCCGAGGCCCATATACAGCGGCCCCATCCATTCCATGTCGCGGCGGGCAAGATAATCGTTCACCGTCACCACGTGCACGCCCTTGCGTTCGATCGCGTTCAAATAGGCAGGTAGCGTGGCGACCAACGTCTTTCCTTCCCCCGTCACCATTTCGGCGATCGCTCCGCTATGGAGGACCATGCCACCGATCATTTGCACGTCATAGTGCCGCATTCCCAAATAACGCTTGCCTCCTTCGCGACAGACGGCAAACGCTTCGATCAAAATGTCTTCCAATGTTTCGCCGTTGGCCAATCGCTCGCGAAATTTGGCCGTTTGCTCCGTGAGTTCATCATCGGACATGGCCTCAAAGTTGGATTCGAGCGCATTGATCGCGTCGACCTTGGGGTGCAGCGTCTTGATCAAGCGGGCGTTGGACGTGCCAAACATCGACGTCATCGCACGCTCGAAGCTGCGCAGGAGGCCGCCGAAAAATAGCCCAAGAAACTCCCAAATTCGTTCTAGTATTTCCATGGCAAATGCTCAGTGCGAAAAGTGCAGTGCAATTCTAGGCTTAGTTGAAATTGGCTCGGTGGATCACTCGGCGCAAAATCTGCACGAGATTGAGTAATCTGGAGGGAGAGGCGGAAATTGGAGGGTCGGTGCTGCTGGCGCGCTCAACCCAAAAAACGCGCAAACCGCTCCCCCGACGTAGCTTATAACGATCATCGAAAAGGGTCAACGGTGTTTAGCCGCGCCCGCCACTAGTTCATTCGTCGCTTGACGGCGAAGATTGGTGGTCTGAGGGTCTGTGTGTCGATTTGTCGAACGCGACAGGGCCAATCCGTGCGGCAAAAACTGCCCTGATCCACGCCCAACGGCGGATCTCGCTCGGCATTGGACGCACCTTGTCACTGGGATCGGAATCTGCAAAGTTCAATTGGAAAATCTCCAACCTTGATGCGGAAGTCCGTGAAAAAGCAAGTTGCCAGCATTGATATTAGCGGACAGTTGGTCGTTTTAGGGACGGGTACTTCGGTCGGCGTTCCCACGATCGGCTGCGGATGCCCGGTTTGTACAAGCAGTAATCCACGGAATCGCCGCACGCGTTGCGGACTGGCGCTGGGCCTGCCGGAGGGGAATTTGCTGGTCGACACGCCCCCGGATCTGCGTCAGCAGTTGTTGCGAGAAGGAATCGGCATCGCCCATGCCGTGCTGTACACGCACGAGCACGCTGATCACTTGTTCGGCCTCGACGACTTGCGGCTGTTCCCCTTTTACTTGGGGCATCCAGTCCCCCTGTATTGCGAAGAGACCGTTGAACATCGCATCCGAACGTCGTTCGATTATGCCTTCATCGATCGCCAGCAGACTCACGCCGGAGCCGTGCCTCAATTGACCTTCGAGCGAATCGACACCACGCCCTTCGTACTGCTTGGGCAGCGGGTGATTCCCATTCGCCTTCATCATGGGCCTCGTTTTGAAGTGCTGGGATTCCGGTTCGGCAATGTTGCCTATTGCACGGACACCAACGGCATTCCCGACGAAAGCTGGCCGCTGCTCGAAGGGCTCGACGTACTGATTCTCGACGCGCTGCGCACCAAGCCGCACGTGACGCATTTCTCACTCGATGAAGCCGTCGCCGTGGCCGAGCGGCTGCGCCCCAAGGAGACTTACTTCACGCATGTCTCCCACGAATTGGACTACGACCAGACCAATAAAAAACTGCCCACCGGAATGCAACTGGCATACGATGGGCAGCGAATATCGCTAAGTTAAATCGAATCGATCGATTAGGGATTCACGGCAACCTTGCTGTCTTTGAGCAATTGCACGTAGTCCTTCGCGATTTCGATCACTTCGTTGAAATAGAAATCGCGTTTTACTACTTCGTCGTCCGGATTGGCCTGTTCGTCAAACGCTTTTTCCTCTTCCTTGTCGGCGTCGAGTTCCGCGCGCCGCGCGAAGAAGACTTCTTCATTCAAGGAGATGGTCTTCCGCTTTTTCTGATCTTGGTAGCGTTTGATGTTCTTCTGCAGTTTCTTGAAGTCGTCGGACTTGCTGAGACGATCTTTCGACGCCCCGTTCAAGCCCGCCAGAATCTTCTGGTTCACCAAGGTGTTTGCCTCGTAACGGGCGGCGGGAACGCGGTGAAAATCAATGGCGTAATCCAAGTCGCCTTCGCCGACGTCCATGTGGTTGCTGATCGACGGCAGCACGACATCCGCGAGAACACCACGCTTTTGCGTGCTGTCGCCATTGGGGCGATAGAACTGCTGCATGGTGATCTTGAGCGCGCCTAAATTCGGCGGATTGGGAATGCGGAACAGTTGGTCGCCGAGCGGCAACAGGCTTTGGACGGTTCCCTTGCCGTGCGTCGCTTCGTCGCCGACGATGATGCCGCGATTGTAGTCTTGAATCGCGCCGGCCAGAATCTCGCTGGCGCTAGCACTGAACTTGCTTGTGACCACGACCAACGGGCCTTCCCAAACCATGCCACGTTCCAAGTCGTCGTAGACTTGAGGGGGATGGTCTTGATCTTTCACCTGCACCACGGGTCCTTCGTCGATGAATAGACCCGTGCAATTGATCGATTCGGTCAAGCTGCCTCCGCCATTTCGTCGTAAATCAAGGACGACGACGTCGACGCTCTTTTCGTTGAATTCTTCCAAGATGCGACGTACATCGCGAGTCGTACTCTTATACGATCGCTCGTCCTTCTTGGCGGCTTCCATATCCATGTAGAAACTCGGCAGATCAATCACGCCGACCTTCATTTTCTTGTCCTCGGCCTCTTTTCCCTCGTCAAAGATGACGCTCCGCGCCTCGCTATCCTTGAGTTCAATTTTGGCCCGCGTGATCTTGTAGGTTTTCTTTTCGGTTTGGCCAGCAGGAATGACCCCCAAGCGGACCACGGTCCCTGCCTTGCCGCGAATCTTGTCGACGACGTCGCCCAGTTTCATGTCGACAACGTCGATCGAATCGCCCTCTTCGCCTTGGCCCACGCTGATGATGCGATCTTCAGGCTTCAACTTGCCATGCTTGTCGGCGGCTCCACCCGGAATGATCTTGGTGATCACCGTATTGCCCTCGGTCGATTGCAAGGCGGCTCCGATACCTTCCAAATTCAATCCCAACTGGATACGGAAGTTCGCCAAAGTCGACTTGGACATGAAGGTCGTATGCGGGTCGAAGCTGGTGGTGATCGACGTCAGATACATTTCCAGCAGTTCATCGCCGTCAAACTGATGCATCCGTTTGGCATAAGAGTGATAGCGGCGTTTCAGTTTGTCGATTGCTTCCTGGCCCTCGGTCTTGTCGCTTTTGAGGACCAGTAAATCGTACTTGATCCGTTTTCGCCAGCGGTCAAAGGCCTGCTTCTTGTCTCGCGAGTATTCCGCCACATCGCGGTCGATGATCATTTCTTCGTCGACGCTGAAGTCGTGCTCCATCTGCAAGATTTCGTCGACCATGGCGATCCGTTCGTCGACCCGTTCCAAGAATCGATTGAAAACGGTGTAGGCAAACTTGATGTCGTTGTCTTTCAAATAGTCGTCCAGCCGATTCCGGTGCAAATTGAATTCGTCGACGTCCGACTTGTAGAAATACAGCTTCAGCGGATCGAGCGATTTGACGAAAGCATCAATGCCGCGTTGCGAAATTTCGTCATCCAATCCGTGTTTGGAAAGATGCTCGCGCTGCAGCAAACGCGTCACGATGTTGGTCACGTGCCGGTCGTTCGCTCGCGGCTCTTTCAGATCCGCTCCTGGCAAGGTCAACAGGCCAATGGTGGTAAAGACCCCAATCAACAGAATGGCGGTGATTCGAGGACGTCGAAGAGTGCCGAGAAAAGAGAACTTACCGCGCATAACCGTTCCTTGGATTAGAGTTGGGGTGTTAACTAAGTTAAGATGCGTAAAATTTTTGGGAAAAGTAGCCTGTTGATGTTATCACGGATGGAACATCAGATGCAATATCGACGCCAAGAGGGTGGTGCCCTCATCCAATCGAAAAAGTGACCAGTTTCTTTAGCGAAACAGCATATTGGGGCATCTGGATCGGTTACAATCCACTGAATCTTAGCAATGACAGCGGTTTGACATCCCCCTCCTTTACGTCACCGCATTGTAACTTGGTCGGCGACCACTGGCTGATCGGTTTGAATTACCCACTTTTGTCGGTGTTTCACTGGGGTTTCTTGCACGAATCGCGGCCCGGCTGGCTTGACCCATTGAGGCTTGGAACCGAAAAAGGTGGATGGCCACTTGGTAAGTTCACCGAATTGCGGAGATTTGGTTCAGTGGTCAGTTCCGTCAGGCGGGCGTCACAGCCACGCTGCTCCTTTGTTCTTTCGAATGGAATGATCCTTGAACGCGACCCTGGTGATGAGGAGTGGAGATCGGGCCGGCAGCCAGTATGCGCTCAGCCTCCTGGCCGCGAACCAAATTGGGCGCGGGCTTGAGTGCGAAGTCGTGCTGACCGACGCCGAATGCTCGCGTGTTCACGCCATCGTCACCTACGAAAGCGACGCCTGGTGGGTGCGTGATGCCGAAAGCCGCAACGGCACCTACGTCAACGGACAGAAGGTTGAAGAAGCCCAATTGGCGGACGGCAATGAATTGAGAGTCGGCTCGACCGTGTTCGAGTTCCAACAAGTCACGTCCGCCAACACGGCGGACTCGATCGGGAATACGGTCATCTCGCAGCAAGTCGTTTTCGACGAACGAATCGACCCCAAGGACACGGCCAATATCGCCATTGCCGCTCTGCAGCAACACGACCGGGCGGAAGACTTCTTGACTCTGTACCAACTCAGTATCAAGTTGCTCGGCTGTGACGACCCGGATGAAGTGATCCGCACGTCGCTGGAACTGCTGCAAGAGCGAACGAAGGCGGCGGTGATCGGCTTTCTGTGGGTCGCCGACGACGGACACCTCAAACCCAAGATGGTCATCCCGGAGGAAGCGGCTGATAAAGTTGAACTGAGCCAGTCGTTGACCGAACTGGTTTGCAAGAAGGGGCACGCCGTGCGCCTGGACAGCCGAGCGGAGGGACGCGAGACGAACAGCCTAAGCGACTATGTCGATACCTTTTGCGTACCGCTGATCCATGAAAAGGACGCGGTGGGCGCGATTCACGTCTACCTTGATCGAGGCAATTTTCTAGATAGCGACTTCGAGGTCGCCAAGTCGGTGGCCAATATTCTGGTGGTCGCGTTGGTCCGAGCGCGGAAGGAAACCGCTTTGCGGCTGGAACATGACCGGCTGGCAAAGAAATCGGCCGATTCGGATGAATTGATTGGCGAAAGCAAGCCCATTCTGGATCTCAAATCCAAGATCAACCGCATCGCGCGGGCCTCTGGATGCGTGCTGGTCCGCGGCGAAAGTGGATCAGGCAAGGAACTGGTGGCCCGGGCCCTGCATCGGGCCAGCCCTCGGGCCGACCGCCCGATGCTTTCGGTCAACTGCGCCGCGATTCCGGCGGATCTGATCGAGAGCCAATTGTTTGGCCATAAGAAAGGCGCGTTCACCAGCGCGGATTCCGATCACGCCGGATTGTTCGAACAGGCCGACTCGGGCACGCTGTTTCTGGATGAAGTCGGCGAAATGACCCTGGAAGGCCAAGCAAAATTGCTCCGCATCCTGGAAGGACATCCGTTTCTTCCCGTCGGTGCCACCAAAGAACTCAGCGTTGATGTGCGAGTCATCGCCGCCACGAATCGCGACCTGCGAGAATTCGTATCGGCCAAGAAGTTTCGCGAAGACCTGTATTACCGGCTCAGTGTCTTTGAGCTGCATATTCCGCCGCTCCACGAGCGTGGCAGTGACATTGAACTGCTGATCAACCACTTTCTTCAGCACTTTCGCACGCAACACGGCCGGTTCGATTTGCAGCTTTCGGAAGACGTCCGCCGCACGCTGCTCTCTTACCAATGGCCGGGCAATGTGCGGCAACTGCGAAACGTGATCGACAGCGCCGTCGTGATGGCGGAAGCCAACACCATTGAAATGGAAGATATTGGGCTCCGCGATACGGGCAGCGGCGAGCTGGAGTCTCTAAAACTCGACTTCTGGGAACGCCGCCTGATCACTGAGGCTCTCAATCGCACCAGCGGCAACGTGCCCGAGGCGGCCAAGCTGGTCGGCATCGGCCGGGCCACGCTGTATCGCAAGATTGACGAATACGGCATCAAACGATAACCGCCGACCAGGTCTTCTCGCTCACCATTAGGTTGTGTTCCTTGCAGGAATTGGCTACTTTGAAGGTGGATTGGGAAAAAACACCCCCAAATCCACCCTTTTCAACTATCTTATCTTTCTGTCGGACAACGACTTACGCGGATGTTGGGATCATGCGTGGTCCAGGGAATATTCTGCATCCCTGTAGTCGAATCAACATGTACTTGCGGGTACGTACTAAACTCCCGGTGCAAGCCAATGACGGCGGAATCGGAAGTGCGCTATTGAGAGGATCACTTTGGCGCTAACGCAGGCGAGGTTCAACGCGTTGGTCGACGAGCATGGTTCGGCGCTTTACCGTATGGCTTATCGGATGATGGGCGATGCGCACGAAGCGGAGGACATGGTTCAGGAGGCGTTTCGTTCGGCTTGGAAAAGCCGATCGCGCTATGAGTCTGGTCGTGGTGACCGGGCTTGGCTGGCCCAGATGTTGCGTCGACGTGTAATTGACCGGTGGCGTAAGAAGGCACCGCCAAGTGTGTTTTCGGATGACACTCCGTTTGAACCTGGCGTGGAGGGTGACGATCCGCTGGCCAACGAGTTTAGCGACGAAATTCAACATGGCCTCGACCAACTGCCCAAGCAGTTGCGGGAGACCTTGTTGCTGGTGGTGGTCGGGGAACTGACCCATCAGGAAGTCGCGAATTTGTTGGACGTTCCGCTGGGAACGGTACTCTCGCGAGTAAGCCGAGCCCGCCAGCGGTTGCGAGAATTCCTCGTGACGCTGGCACGCGCTTAATCGTGAGAATTTGGGATAGAGGCAAAACTCCCACCTAATTAATACGATGTCCGACCATCAGTCCGACCCATTGCTCGACGAGCAACTGCGCCGCGTGGCGTTGCCGGACGGGTTGCGCGATCGCCTCCGCCAAATTGCCCGCGAGCCAGACCACGTCGACGGTCATGATATTGATGTCAGCCTGTGCGACGTCAGCCTGTACCACGCCAATGGGGACGGCGGGACCAAGGGGGACGCGGCCAAGGGGGATGGCGGGTGGAGCGACGCAAAACTGGATCAGGCGCTGGCCGAAACTCCGGCACCCACCGGCATGCTAGATCGGCTGCACGCGGTGGTTGACGAAGAAATGATCGACGAAGCTTTGCGGCAAGTCGTCGTGCCCCGCGCGGTGACGGCGCGGCTGCGGCTGATCCCGCTGCTGAGAAGGCGTTCCCGAGTCGGCAGGGCCGTATTAGCCGCTTCACTGATCTTGATGCTGTTCGGCACGCATGTCGCTTCCCTGGGAATGATGGGCCTAGTGGCCCGTATGCCCGAAGTGGCGACGGTTGCCATCGACTTGCCTTATGGCGGCCCGCTGGAACTGGAATCGCCGGCGAGCGAAATGGAATTGGAAGTACCCGCCGAAACCGAATTGGCGGCGAGCGTGCCGCTGTCCGAAGACCTTTCGATCCAGCGGCAGTTGGACATGCAGTTAATCAACTTTTTGCCCGCACCGGTAACGACGCTCACGGGAGACGTTGTGGCCGATCTGAACAACGGCTTTGATCTTGAGCAAGATATTTTCTTAACCCGTTTCCGCTTGCTGGGCGCGCGGCGCGTGGCCGACGATGAAATGACCGAACTGGAAATGTCGCCCCGCCTGCCGAAGGGCGGCCTCGAACCGCCGCTCGTGCGGCAGTTCAATCGACGCTTCCTTTTGCAGCACAATGTCCATCCGCCCGTATCGCCGGCGGGCCATGAGACCTTACGGCGAGTCCAAGTGCCGCTGGTGACCGATACGACGAGCTTCAATACGACGGCGCGCAAGATTGCACGGGGCCGGTTGCCGGAACCTAGTGAAGTTCGCGTGGAGGAGTTCGTGGCGGCAGCCGGGAATTTTTTTGAACCGCCGGCGGATGGCAACGTGGCGGTCCGTATCACCGCCGGGCCATCGACCTTTGGCCAGCGGATCAACAAACAACTGGCCGAAGCACTTGGCTGGCCGCCGTCCCTGGCGGAGCAACCGGCGGGGCTTTTGCAAATCGGCGTGGTGGCCGGAAACTTGCCGCCGGCTGCCAAGAAGCCGACCCATTTGACGATTGCTCTCGATGTGTCCGCCAGCATGCGCTGGGGCCAGCGTTTGGAAATGGTGCAGGCGGCCTTGCGGCATCTAGTTCATCAAATGGGCGAACATGACCGAATTTCCGTCGTGGCCTTTAACGAAGGCATCGTCCATCAGTTGCAGGGCGTGGATCGCGGACAGCAGTGGCGGCTGCTGGATCTGTGCGACAAGCTGAAGGCGGCGGGAGGTACCGATCTGGCGGCCGGCTTGCAAGCTTCGGTGGTGGCGGCCAGCGATCAGCCTTGGGAGGAAGTCGACGCCCAGCAGAAATTAGTTGTCGTGACCGACGCCCGCACCGCCTTGCCAAGCGACACGCAACGAGAAGTCGAGCGGATGCTGGCGATGGCGGAAAAGATGGGATTGCGGCTCACGATTTTAGAGCTGAACGAACGGCGCCCCGCTGAGTCGAGTTTGATACGACTGGCCAAGGCGGCGAACGGCCGCTTCGAACAGTTGATGTCTCCCGAGCGGCTCCGATGGAATCTCGTCGAGCAGTTGTTGGGCCGATCGGCGACCGTGGCCACCAACGCCCGGCTGACGGTCACGTTCCGTCCCCAGACGGTTACGGCTTATCGGCTGTTCGGCCACGAGCCGGCGAGCGCGTCGGGCATGACGGAAACCAGTTTGCGGACGCAATTGAGGGCGGGCGACGAAGCTTCCGCCTTGTTTGAAGTTTGGTTGAAACCCGAAGGCGGCGAACTGGTCGGGCACGCCGATATAGAATGGCGTGACGCCGGCGGCAAACTGCGTCGGGCGCGCCAACTTATTCATCGAACCGACTTCTCGGCATCCTCGGCCGGATCATCGTCACTATCACTACAAGCTGCCGCGATCGCCGCCGAAGCTGCGGAAGTTCTTCGTGGCTCGCCCTTCGCTGACTCGCCCACCCGCCGGCTGGGAGACGTCTTGGAAGCCGCGCGGCGGTCCGACCCATTACTGAGACGGAAGTACGAATTCCGCCGTTTTTTGGCGACTTTGCGAAAGGCTGAGCAGGTGCGTTTGCGAGGACAACGCGATTAACAGAATCTCAAGCGTTGCGAACACGCGCCTTACCTTATAATCTGGATACTAGGACATCATCTAATTCGGACGCCCAGCACCGGAACCTGGACGGCCCAATGTACCATCGAATTTGTCGCGCGGGATCGACTTTCATCTAGCGGCTAATCGAATAAAGGAAGCGACGGATGAACACGAATAGTTGGAAGACGGGTTTTCTGCTCACTCTCTCCTTCGCACTGACGATGGCGGCCACGCGGCCAGCGCCGGCGGAAGAGCCGGGAGAAGCATTTCTCAACGCGCTCCGCGACCGCGAATACTACGATGTCGCGTTGGATTATTTGACCAAGATGGAAATGAGTACGATCGTTCGTCCTGAGTTCCGCATCACGATTGCTTACGAACGCGGAGTCACCTTGCAGTCGTTCGCCCGTACCGAGCGCAACCCAACCGAGCGCGTGAAGATTCTCGATCAGGCGAAAGCGGCTTTCGAGGCGTTTGCCAATGCACAACAAGGGCACTACAAGGCTTCGTCGGCCAAGAATCAAATGGCCAATCTGTTGGTCGACCGAGCTCGCGTGAAGATGGAATTCGCGAAAAAGAAAGGGACGCCTCCGGAGAAGCAGAAGGCGCTGCTGGACGAGGCCCGCGCGAGTTTCGAGGAGTCGTACAAGGTCTTCAGCAGCAGCCGCGAATTCCTCAAGGAACGACTTGAGCGCCTTCCCAAGGGACAGCTCGACGAAAGCGACCCCAATCAAAAACGTCTCAGCGTGGTGCGGGATCAGTTCCGCGCGGACTATTTGCAAACCCGTCTGCTGATCCCAAAAATCCGTGAAGAGAAGGCGGAAACTTATCCCGAAGATTCTGAAGAGCGAATGAAACTGCTCAAGGAAGCCGCCGAGGAATACGGAAACACCTACAAGATCTACCGCAGAAAAGTTGCCGGCATGTACGCTCGCATGTACCAAGGAGGCTGTTACGTCAAAATGAAGGATCACAAAGAAGCGCTCAGCTACTTTGGCGATATCTTCGAACAGGACGACGACGATCCCGTTTTTCGTCTATTGAAAAAGAAAACCTTGATCCTGGCGGTCGAATCATGGCTGGGACAGGAAGACAAAGCGTTGTACAGCGACGCGATCCAAAAGATCGGCGGCCAGATCGACAAACTGCCACCGGTCGACGCGCGTGAACCGGAGTGGTTGTTCCTGCGTTTGTCACTCGCCCGAGCCTACAAGGCACTCGCCGATGATGCCAAAACGGCCAAGGAAAAGGGAAACGGACTGCGGCTCGCGGCCCAGCACGGGCGGTTTGTGACCAAGTATCCTAGCGATTACAAACGCCAAGCCCAGGAGTTTGTCGCATCGCTGGGCGGAGTCGATTTGGGGCCCGAGGAAAAGCCGGAGCCAAAGACGTTTTCACAAGCCCAAGAGGCCGGTAAGGAAGCTTTGGACCTGTGGCAGACGGAAAAGTTGAAAGTCGTCAACCTGACCAAACAGGTTGCCGCCGAATCCGATGCCAACGTCAAACAGCAACTCACCCAGCAGTTGCAGCAATCAAAAACTCACGTCGCCGAGCTGCCCGGCCAATCACTGGCCTATTTTCAGAAGGCGCTGGTGTTGGCCGACGAAACGGTCACCGACGACGACATCAGCGTTGTTCGTTACTTCATCTGCTTCCTGTTGTTCTCCGAACAACAGTATCATGAAGCGGCGCTAGTCGGCGAGTTTGTCGCCACGCGATTCTCCCAATCGCCGGGTGCCGAGGCCTGTGCCCAAATCGCCCTGGCTGCTTATGTCCAGGTTTACAACGGAGCCAAGGATATTGATGGGTCGACGGAGGCCGAATGGATTGTTCGGTTGGGCGATCATGTTATCAACACGTGGCCCGAAAAGCCGATTACCGTGGTGGCGGCCAACACGTTGATCGCGTTCATGATCAACGACAAACGCATAGACGAGGCGCTGAAGTACTTGGAGCGGATTCCCGTTGATTCGCCAAATCGGGGCGAGGCGGAACTCAGCACCGGCCAAGCCATGTGGAGTGTCTATGTTACGGGCTCCAACAAGTTGCGAAAGATCGGCCCTCCAGCCGGTTCGTCTGCGGCTAAAGAGACGGCCCGACTGGAAAAGATCAAGAATGACGGCAAGGAGATTTTGAAAGCCGGAATCGAACGCATGCGAAAGAGTGCCCTCAGTTCTACTTTGCTGACCGCGGCGCTTTCGTTGGCCCAAATTTACGTCGATACCGGCGAAGTCGCCGCTGCGGTGAAACTGCTGGAAGACGCCGAGGTGGGGCCGCTAACCGCGCTCGCTAATAAACATCCTGCCGCCGGCAAGCCGGGCTTTGCCGTCGATACGTACAAGACCGCCCTGCGGGCTTACAGTGCGTCACTCGAGTCGGCGGCCGATAAAGCTGGCGTCATGGACAAAGCCAAGAAAGTCATGGAGTCCCTTCAGAAATTGATGGGGAACACGCCGGAGGGACGCCAGAACCTCGTGAATACCTACTACAGGTTGGGCAATGACATCAAACAGCAATTCGAAAACACTCCGGCCAACCAACGCCAGGGCATGGCCGATGGCGTGGTGTCCTTTTTACGTGAAATTCGGGACGGCTCCGACGAACTAGGCATGCACATATTTTCCGCTAATTCGTTGTCGAAGTTGGGCGAGTCGATGCAGGGTGACGATGCCAACAAATTCTACAACGAGGCGGTCAAGGGGTTTGACCTAATTCTGTCGAGGGGTGCCAAGCAGCCAGATTGGCTGTCCGATGACGTCAAGGCGCAAGTCCGTTCGCGGCGGACCACAACGTTGGCGCTGCTCGGCCAGCACCAACAAGCCCTCAAAGGTTTCGCCGAGATGCTTCGTGAGAAGCAGACGATGCTGAACGTCCAAGTCAAGGCCGCTGAAGCCCTGCAAGCTTGGGCCGCGAAGAGCAAAAACGCGGACAAGTTCAAAACGGCCATCATGGGCGATGTCAAGGAAAAGGGGAAGAACGTCATCTGGGGTTGGGGGAAGATTTCGCAAGTCACGGCCCGGCGCCAAGACCTTCGCGCCATCTTCTTCGAGGCTCGATACAACCTTTCAGTTTGCCGGTATCAATACGGCAAATTGAAGAAATCGGACAAGGAAATGGGAAATGCATTGAAATCCGTTGAGACGCTATACAGGCTATATCCCAAGCTTGGCGGAGACGCATGGACGGCCAAATTCGACCAGTTGGCGAAAGACATTCAAAAAGGTCTGAAGAAACCGAACCAAGGACTTGCTGCCTGGAAGTCAAAGAAGAAGAGTTAGCTTTTCGACGCGACTTGCCCCGTCGCTCCGCCAAACTTTTTGAGAAACAATTTCGCGCCGTTATCGAAGAATCTAACCTCCCGGAAAAAATCGAGGAATATTTCCTGCCGGGATTATCGAGGAGTAATACATGAGACGTTGCTTGTTGTTAACGATTGTCGTGGTGGCGGTTGCCGCCGTTGGGGCCCAGGCCCAGGACAAAATCTATCCCTTTACGGGAAGGCCCGCCGAAGGGACCGTCAAGAAGATGTCAAAAACGGTCGTTACCGTCGATATCGATGGCGTCGAACGAGAACTCGAAGTCAGCAAAATCGAGCGGATTCTGTTTTCTGGCGAGCCGACTGAGTTGGATACGGCCCGCCGTTTGACGTCCTCGGGACGTTATCAGGACGCCCTCGATGAGCTGAAGAAGATCGACATCAATCGCATCAAGCAGGACAACGTGCTGCAAGACATCAAGTATTATGCGGCATTTTGCAAAGCGCAAATGCAGCTTCGCGGCGAATATGAAGGAGGGATCGACAACGCCATCGCGGCGGTCAAGGCCTTCGCCGACGACATGAAGACCGTCGAAAACTATCACTTCTACGCGATTACCTGGGCTCTGGCCGACTTGTATTTCGCCAAGGGCGACTTTGCGAGCGCGGAAGGGTCCTATAAGGAATATCAAGGCGCGCCTTTTGCCGATTTTAAAGTGCGTGCCACTTTGTCGATGGCCCAGTGCCAATTGCAGCAGGAGAAATACGCCGATGCGGCGAAGAATTTTGATCTGATCATGCAGGTCAAGGGCGCGGGAAGCGATCCGAAAATTGCCGATCAGCAGGCCATGGCCAAGGCGGGCAAGGCGGTTTGTATCGCCGCGACAGGCAAGCCCGAGGACGGAATCGCCCTGGCGGAACAGATTATTCGAGACGGCGATCCCAACCGCAGCAAAGTGCTTTTTGGACGGGCCTACAACGCGATGGGGGCCTGCTATTTGAAAAGCGGCCGCAACAAAGACGCCCTCATGGCCTATTTGCACACCGATCTGTTGTTCTACGAGGATCGTGACACGCACGCCGAGGCGCTTTTTCATTTGCAGACGCTGTGGGATGCCGAACGAAAGCCGACCCGTGCACGCCGGGCTCGCGAGCTGTTGAAGAGCCAGTATGCCGGTACGTTATGGGAACAAAAGCTGCAATAGCACGCGACGACCAAAACAAAGCACGCGAGATGTTGCTCGCGCCAAGCGGCCGCCCCATTGGTCGCGAAAACTCGACTCGATTACAATGGCCTTCACACCTCTACTTTCACACAGCGAGCAACACGATCTCGGCGACACAAACCTGGGCACGATGCCTATAACCCGCGAATTTGGTAAGACATTCTCGGAAAAAGTTCTTACCAAAGGATTTACCAGCAATTAGAATCTAAGTTTTCACCTATTCGGAGCTTGCAATGCGGCATCGTTTCCTCAATCGATCGCTCACGTTCATTGGTTTGTCCCTGTTAGTGCTACTGGCTTTTGCAGCCGTCGCGGGACCTTTGCAGGTAGACAACGTGGCGTCTGCCCAAGAAGAGGGTGCTGACGCCGCCGCCGCCGACACCTCGGCCAGCTCGGGCGACACTGACGAAAAGAAAGAGAAGAAAAGCCTGTTGCGGTGGGTCTACGACGCTTTGGGAATCGGCTATTTGGCGATCTTCCTGTTGCTGTCGTTTACGCTGGTCGCGTTGTTCGTAATGAACATGCTGTCGGCCCGCCGCGATAATGTGTGCCCCTTGCATCTGGTCGAAGGCTTTGAGGCCCATCTGAACGAGAAACGCTACCAGGAAGCCTACGAAATGGCGAAGGCCGACGAGTCGTTTCTCGGCCAAGTGTTGTCGGCCGGATTGGCTAAATTGTCGGCCGGATATGCCCAGGCCATCGAAGCCATGCAGGAAGTGGGCGAAGAAGAAAACATGAAAATGGACCATCGCTTGAGCTACATGGCGTTGATCGGCACGATCAGCCCGATGATCGGCCTGTTTGGTACGGTCGACGGTATGATTCGATCGTTCACGATCATTGCCGTAGGCGGCGGAACGCCGAAACCCGATAAGCTGGCGGAAGGGATCTCGACGGCCTTGTTTACCACGCTCATCGGTCTCGGCATCGCCATCCCGGCGATTCTGGCTTACAACATTTTGAAGAACCGTGTTTCTCGGCTCGTCCTCGAAGTGGGGATCCTTAGCGAAGGACTCATGGGCCGGTTTGAAAACGTAGGCAAGAAGTAGGGACAGCCACTTTCATGCGCATTCAACGCAAGTCCAGCGAATCGATCCACGAAGGCGATCTGACGCCGATGATCGATATGACGTTTCAGTTGATCGCCTTTTTCATGGTGCTGGTCAACTTTAGTCAGGCCGAGCAGCACGAGCGGATAAAATTGCCGGACAGCGTGCTGGCCAAACCGCCCGAAGAGGTTCCTGATTTCTACGTGACCTTGCATTTGGACGACGATGGCCGCGTCATCTATTCGGGGTTTCCAGATCCCAACGGACTGGAAATCGACG
This sequence comes from Planctomycetota bacterium, assembly GCA_029259935.1. Next base: position 18,172 of record JAJDEH010000142.1, on the reverse strand, counting down.
CGCTCAAACCGTTCCTCGATCGCGAAGTCGGGGATGCCAAGGCGAGGAATGTTGACGCCGCCGAAGTGACCGTGATCATTCGGGGGGATCAAGACGCCAACACGGGAGACGTGCAGCGGCTCATACAAAAGTGCCAGGAAAGTAGCCTGCAAAAGTTCGCGCTGCGCGTGAAGGAACGCCTTGTGTATTAGCGGGGGCCCGCTTGGCCGAGTTCGATAATTAGGTCGGTTGACGGCCAAAAAATAGAATCGCGACATCATGAAGATTCGAAACCAACACGCCGAAGGCGAAAAGATAGAACTGCAAATGACGCCGATGATCGACATCGTGTTTCAGTTGCTCGTGTTCTTCATCATGACGTTTAAGATCGTCATCCAAGAGGGCGACTTCAACATCAAGATGCCGCTGGCCGCGCCCGCCGAAGGTTTGCCCGACGAAGACTTAGTCCCGCCGATCAAAGTCACCCTGGAAGCGGATTCATTGGGCAACCTCTCCAATATTCGGCTGAACGACACCAATTTCGGTCACGACTGGAGCGCCTTGCAGAACAAGATTATCGAGACCTTGGGCGACGAACGAGGCCCGGGCAGTATCCAGGAATCGGCGGAAGTAGAATTCGACCCGGACTCAAATCTAAAGTACAAGTTTACCGTTCGGGCCATCACCGAAGTCTCTGGCTACAAGAACCGAGGCAGCGACGAGATCATCACCCTGGTCGAGAAGATCAAGTTCACTCCGCCCGCCGAGGAGGACTAGAACGCCACACGCTTCGCGGTGAGTTCGCATGTCCGACTCCGATTCCACGCCTAACGACCAAGACCAAGCGTCCCAGACGCATCCGCCACGCGGCGACTCTTCCAGATCGCGCCCTGGGTTAATTCTCTGCCTGCAGTGGCTGCTAATCGTTGGTTCGGTCCTGCACTTGCTGCTTGCCACCTGGGGACGCTGGGGCGACGCTTTGGTGGATTACGGATTGCAGGTCTACTTGGCCTGGCGCGTTTCGGAGGGCGAAGTACTCTATCGCGACCTCGCCTACTACAACGGCCCGCTGTCGGTGTACCTCAACGCGGGGCTGTTTCGTGTATTCGGCACCAGCATTTGGCTGTTGCACCTGACCAACCTGGCGCTGTTGATCGCGCTGCTGGCCACGTTATTCCTGATGTTGCGGTACATCAGCAGTCGCTGGGCCGCCGTGGCCGCTTGCCTGGCATTCCTTTGGCTGTTCGCCTTTGCCAGGTATACGGGCATCAACAACTACAACTACGTCGCGCCCTACACGCACGAATTGACGCACGGCCTGCTGCTGTCGTTATGGTCGTTGGCCTGTTTGTGGCAGGCTCCGCGATTTGGCTGGAAGGCAGCTCTGCCGGGCGGACTGTTTTTAGGGTTGGCCTTCTTAACCAAGTTTGAAATCTCGCTGCCAGTTTGCGGCGCGGCGCTAGCCGCGCTGCTGCTCGGCACGTGGCGGGCACGGCCACTCATGAGTCGCAAAGCGGTTTGGGCGGCGTTTCTCGTGGGCTGCCTGCTGCCGCCGGCCGCCGCTTTCAGCCTGTTGGCAACTCAAATGCCGGTCGACCAGGCGGCGCTTGGTACGTCCGGCTCGTGGGCCGTGATCTTCAATCCCGACGTCCGCCAGTTGAAGTTCTTTCAAAACATTCTGGGCACCGCCACGTTCGACCAGCGGGCGGTTCCGCTCGTGGCGATCGCCGCGGCGTCGGCTGTCGGACTGGCTGTTATGGCCGTCGCCGTACGTGCGACTCATTCTCTTCCGGTGCGGGTCAGAATGGCCGGCATGATCGGATTGGGGCTGCTGCTGGTTGCCGTGCTTTGGCCGGCTTCGTTTTGGCCCATCGCGATCCTGCCACTACCGCTGTGGACGCTTGGGCTGGCGGCGATGCAGCTTGTTCGCTACGGTCGCGCCGAGCCGGGCAGTGAAGCGCAACAAGCCGCGGCCCGCGCGACGTCGTTGCTTGTCTTGGCCGGACTGCTGTTGGGCAAGATCGCGCTGCACAGCCAAGTGCAACACTACGGCTTCGTTCACGCGATGCTGGCGACGCTGCTGTTGGTCGTGGCCTTGGTGGATTGGCTGCCCGCCGCGTTGTTGAAAAGTCCCTTGGAACGGAATCTGCTACGCGTGCCGATCTTGCTGGTGCTGGCTGTTTGGGTGATGAAGATGCACGCCATGCACAATGAGATCTCCCAAGGACCTTATCTTGAAATTGCCACGGGCAACGACGCTTTACTGGACAACACGGAACGGCAGTTTTCATTGGCGGAAACCGTGCAGTTCCTGCGGGCCCACACGCGTGATAAGGATACCGTGGCCGTGTTTCCCGAGGGCGTGATGCTCAACTACCTGGCCCGTCGCCAAGCTTCCTCGAAATTCACGAACTTCATGCCCGCCGAGGGTGAGTTCTTTGGACGGCGGATTATGTTCGATGCCTTGCGATCCAGCCGCCCCGATTGGATCGTCGTGGTTCCCAAAGACATGTCGGATTGGGATATGGACCGTGTGGACCGGTTGTGGGAAGACGCCTATCAGTGGATGGAAGCGGAATACGAACCCGCCTACAAAGCCACCGGCCCGCGCGGCGAGTTTCCCATTCTGGTGCTGCGACGCTCCCGGCGGCTGTTGCCTTGATGGCAATGGCGGAGAAGAACCCCCTGTGTCCCCCTTGGCAAGGGGGACAAAGAGTTTGGGTTGTTCTCCACAATAAGGGGGACAGAGAGTTCGAATCTTTCGTTTAGCAATCGGGTCAGCGAGTTCAGTTCACCGTCTTGGCAAGACGGTCAGAAGTCCGGTTCTCCCCCTTGCCAAGGGGGAGTTAGAGGGGGTCGTCCGCGCGCGTCGCTCATCCAGCACCAACTGAAAATCAAACGCCGAACACAACGCGCCACGCCCTCGATCCTAAACTACGAAGAACTTCGTTGACATCTACGAATGTCTTCGTATAATAGACGACGGCAGTTAAATTCATTCAAGAATCCCAAAATATGACCAAGCCGAAACGGCCGCGACCGACGGATGCCGAACTAGAAATTCTCCGCGTACTCTGGCAGCGCGGACCAAGCACCGTTCGCCACGTGCAGGAGGAATTAAGCCGTTCGCGCGAGTCTGGGTATACAACCGTACTCAAATTGCTGCAGATCATGATCGACAAAGGGCTGGTGCTGCGCGACGAATCTCAGCGATCGCACGTCTATCGGGCGCGGCACAAACAGGAACAAACGCAACGTCAGTTGGTCAGTGACTTGCTGTCCCGCGCGTTTGGAGGATCGGCCGATCAACTCGTGATGCAAGCTCTGCGCGCGAAAAAAGTTTCGGGTGAGGAGCTGGCGGAAATCCGGAAATTGCTTGACGAATTGGAGGAATGACGATGAACGCACTTCAGTCGCTGCTCGACCAGCCCCTAGTCCATCGCCTTGGCTGGACGCTCGTCCATTTCGTCTGGCAAGGAACGGTTATCGCCTTGCTTGCCGGCATCCTGCTGCGCGCACTCAGGCATAGCTCCAACGCGCGTTACACTATCGGTATCGCCACCCTGCTAATCATGGTCGCGGCTCCGGTGTTTACACTCATGACCGTTTGCGTTGACGATGCCGTGACGGCCGCAACGGGCGTCCGTCCCCCCGTGCATCACGGCGTCAACCACGTGCATCACGGCATCCGCGGCGGCCCAATGAAACCGTCGGTTCGGCGGGAAGCTTTGTCGGACGAAGGCGGTCCGCGCCAGGCCGCCGCCAATCTATCGGACGAGCTTGTTACCGCGACACCCTTCCCAAGCAGAGCGACAGTCTCGTTCTCGCGTCTGGCTCTGCTGTTGCCATGGCTTGTGGCGACGTGGATGGCGGGAGTGCTATTTCTTTCGGTTCGCCTCGCGTCCGGCTGGTGGTTCGTCCAGCGGTTGAAACACCGCGGCACCAAGCCAGCACCCGAGTTGTGGCAACGCACGCTGAGGCAACTCAGCGAACGACTGCGGATGCGGCAGTCCGTCAAACTCCTTCAGTCGGCGCTGGTGCATGTGCCGACGGTGGTTGGCTGTATTCGGCCCGTGATTCTGTTGCCGGCGAGCGCGCTGACCGGCCTAACGCGGAACCAGCTTGAAGCACTGCTGATTCACGAATTGGCTCACATCCGCCGCCACGATTATCTAGTCAATCTGCTGCAGAGTATCGTGGAAACGCTGCTGTTTTATCATCCCGCCGTATGGTGGCTGTCTCGACGAATCCGCATTGAACGCGAAAATTGTTGCGACGACATGGCGGTGCGCGTTGTCGGGAACCGATTGGAATACGCTCAAGCGCTTGCGCAAATGGCGGAGATCGGTTCGCAGCCTGTTAAACTCGCGGCCGCCGCCAACGGCGGTGATTTGCTCACCCGGATTCGGCGTCTCGTGGATGGCCGCGCCATGCGCCCCCAAACGCCATCGATCTGGGCAGGCGGCGCGATTTCCCTACTGCTGGGTTGTTTGGTGGTGTTGGCGATTGCAATCAATGTCGAACCAACGTCGGCAACCGCTCAGCCGCCCGAAACACCACGAGCTACCGGGGGCGATGCCCATGCAAATGGAGTGAAAGACTCAAAGGACCAAGACGTCAAGGCCACGACCGTCCGCCGGGTCGAAGGGCACGTTGTCGACCAAGACGGTGCCGCGGTTGCCGGTGCCGATGTGTGGCTTCCGATCCATTTCAACGACCCAAAACGGACAGCCCACGCCCAAACCGATTCAGAAGGAAGATTTGAGTTACAGGTACCGGAGTCTTGGATCGATCCGATCAAAAGCAAAAATCTCTGGGATGCTTGGGCGCATGCGAAAGATCATTCCATCGGAGCCACTTCCGCGCAGCAGGCCCTCTTCTCGAAGATGAGCGGCCATACGCTGCGGATAACCCTTGGGAAAAAGACGGACACGTCGTTCGTCGTGCTTGCTCCAGACGAAAAGCCACTGCCCGGCGCAACGGTGCGCCCGGTCCACTTCCGTACGCCGACCGGATTCTCGATCGTACCGGAAGTCCTTGCAAGTCGCATTAGCGCCAAGACGGACATGGCCGGACGGGCGAAGTTGCCGGCGATGCCCCGCGAGGGTTTTTATCGTGTTGAGGTGAAGTCGGACCAGTTCGGTACACAGCACCTACGGCTTGACTACAAGGCGACTGCTGCCGCGGAACGCCGTATCAACCTTCGCCCCGTCGGCCGGATTGAAGGCCGCATTGTCGGCGAAGACCCCAAATGGCGGCGCGGCGTGCGCATCCATTTCGAGACGGAACGCCGAATTCGAGCGCAAGATCTGACCCAAGGAACCAGCATGGTCGTCAGCGATGAAGAAGGAAAATTCGTCATTCCGGCAATCGCCCAAGGCAAGGTTCGGATTATGGAAGGACTGGAAGCGAGCCTTCCCGTTCGCATGCGATTGCCCGAAAGTGTGGAACTTGGCACCGGTGAGACCAAACAGATTCGGTTGCAACTGGTGCCGGGAGTTCCGGTCAGCGGCCAGGTGCGCGTGGCGGGAACGGGTCGCCCCGTGGTCGGCGCCCGTGTCTCGCTCCGTTACGGTCAATCTCTTCAGGGAGATGATGCCGTCACCGACAAGAATGGCCGATTTCAAGCACGCGTGCTGCCGGGCCAAGTTTACCAACACGTGATCGCCATCCCACCCGAAGCGGACGCCGTCCAATCTGGCGCGCCGTGGAACGAACGCTTCGAAGTTCTGGCGGGCGACGAAGAATTCAAACTGCCGACGATCGAACTTGTTCCCGTCGTGTACATTCCTGGCAGCTTGATCGACCAAGAGGGGGCACCCGTCGTGGGAGCCAGAGTTTCCGGGGTAATGAGCAATCGACGTTATGGATTCTCGGAAACTGACAAGAAAGGCCAATTCAAACTGCGCATGCCCGCTGGGTTAGCCATCGAGTCGTATACCGTCTTTGTGGGCGACAGGCCCTACCGTCCGACAGTCGAAAGTGCAGACCCGCTGCAACTGCGCGTGACCATCGCGCGCGATGAGGAATAAGCAAGCTCATGGTCCGCCCCGCTACCGGCAATTGCGGCGAACGCCCTAGGTGGCGTCACGGTGTTTGGATGATCTCGATTCCGCTGATCAGCGATTGGCCGGACGATGCGGTCAGCTTCAGTGTCAGATCGCCGTCGACTTCGACGTCGCTAATCTGTTGGACGATTCCTTTCATCACGCCCTCCGCGCGCGCTACGATGTCGAAGTCGCGCGCCACCTCGCGGCCCTGAACCGATACGGTTTGCACGCGGTCGCCGAGTTGCCTTTCGTCCAACTCGGCAAAGAACAGTCGCACGGTGTAGCGGCCTGGTTTCAGATCATTCAAAGTCAATTGGCTAAGTCCTTCGACGGCCGAGGCCGCGACCCACGGCCAGCCTTCGCCACCCTTCATCCATACACTGTGGCGATAGTGAAACTTCAGTTCTTCGGGTGTTGTGCTGACGGTGATCTTCGGCGATGGGCCGCCGACAGCCGGATAATCCAGCCAAAGCGTGCCGTCGCGCGTCATTCGGTCGCCCGGCGCTCCGAAATTCAAGCCAATCCGTTCAATGGTGTTGGGCTTCGGCTGGCCAGCTCCCCAGGACGACCATTGCTCGTGAGCTTCCGGCATCGCAACGAGAGACATGGCCGTCGGCAACGGATAACTGCACGTGCAGCCTTCATAGAAATAAGGAACATTCAGCACACCGCCCGACGGAATGATGCTGTTGGTACACCCGCTGCGAGGACCGCTTAGAAAGACCGTGCCGCTTTCCAAACTCTTGTCGTAAAAGGCGGCCGTTCCGCTGCGCAGCGTGTACAGCAGACCATAATCGACTCCCCCATCGCAGCCGTACATTTTGGGAAACGCCCTTGGTTCCGTTTCGCCCGTCAGTGGATTCCTCCGTTCGCCAACGATCGGTGGAGGTGGGCCCAACGCGGTTTTTTGATGCGGCGCGTGGTAGTAACTCTGTTGCGGCTTCGAACGGTCGGAATCAGGCAGCTTCGCTCGCAGTTCCGGCTGTTCCTTTGGGGCTAAAACTCGCCCGGTATAGATGTCGGAAAGCACGGGGGGCAGCAGCGGATAGTCGACGGAGTAGTTTCCTTTGATTCGCTTGGCGTGCCAGTCCTTGGGACGCGAAATCATGATCCCGCCCGTGAATTGCGGCTGCGGAGTGCGTTTAAAATGCGCCAACGTGTCGTCGAACCAGAGCACTCCCAGCGGGAACCGCACCAGCGTATCGGGCGTCAGCGCGTAATCACCGGCGTATTCGGCCGCGCCCGGCAGCGGCCCAGTTCGACGTACCAACGCCTGCCCCTCGGATGTCAGCAACTCGAATTTTCCCGTCTCCAGTGCTTGCAGGCTCGCGGCGTTTGCGATGCCAGGTCCCGAGGGCATGCGCAGCGCGGCAAGGCCTCCAAACGGCCGCAATGCCGGCAGTAAATCATCCCAGCCTGTGGCGATGCTGTCCGGATCTTCCGTCGTGATGACCGTGGCCAGGTAGGGCGGAAGAGCGACTTCACGTGGATCGCACTCGACGACCGCGGAGCGCCTGCCGTGAACGCCCGCGCGAACTAGTTCACGACGTAACCGATCGACGCGCTCACGATCATCGTCCAAGGCCACCACATGATATTGCGTTTCCATTAGCAGGGCTTTGACCAGCGCCCCATCCTTCAGGCCGACAACAATCGCGTACCCGTGTGGACCGGCTGATTGTGCAAGCAGCTTGCGCGCCCGTTCGCTCGACTCCGCGCTCGTCGCCAGCTTAGCCATCGGCTCTCGCCAATGTTTCACCTTCGTCGCCGTTGCCGGATTCGCCTCGGCAAAGCAGTAGATCCGTCCCTCACGTGTCGAAACAAACAACCGTTCGTCGGCCGCGGCCATCGAATGCACCGTTCCTTCGACACCCTCGAAACCGTCATCAAAATTGAGTACACGTTCGCCGATTTGGATGGTTCGGCTGACTCCCGAGACGCCATGGCCTTTCTCCAGTTCGCCTTCGTGTTTTTGCCGATTGACGACGTCGTCGAACATCAGTTTTCCGCGTCGTGCCGCTCGCGCGGAATCTTTATCGATCGCCGCGAACCAACCGCCGGGAAATCGTCCCGCCGTGGGCAACTCGAACTCAATCAGTTCGCCGGTCTCTCGATTGAGTCGCGCCGGATAAGCGGTTGAACACGGCACGATCAGTTCATCGCCATTCACCACTAAATATCCCTGCGGCGCAAGGCCGCCGATCGCCTGCGTGTTATGCGGCTGCTGACCGAACAGATAGCCCAGCCGGTCATTCCGCCAGACGACGTTCCCGGAGGCGATGTCGATCGCATAAACGAACACGCCTTCGAAGGGCCACACGCCGGCGGCAAAGTAGACTCGCCCGTCGGCCACGACCGGGCCGCCGCGCACCGGCCAGACCGAAATCAGCCGCCGGTTTCCCAGCAGTCGCCGCTGACTTGGCACCGCGCGATGCTTCCAGCGCAGCCGGCCCGTTTTCAGATCGACACAATACAGATTCCCGTCGTCTGAACCGAAACAAACCGACTCCTTCCACACCGCCGGTGCCAGGCGAACTGGGCCGTTGGTGTGATACACCCACAATTCGCGCCCCGTCGATGCCTCGTAGGCGGTCACGGAATCGGTCCGAGACGAAGCGACCAGCAACTGGCCGGCCGCCACGATCGGTTCATGGCCGGCATCGAATTGCAGACGAGGACTATGGAAGGCCGGGGTGATCTCGGGAAGATGCCGCACCCACTGCAGTTCGAGCGATTGAGGCAGCACAGACGCCACGGCGCCTGTCCGTCCCGCGTCATGTCTCCACATCGGCCAATCATTGGCGTTGCCAATTCTGCCACACGCCAACATCACGACCCAACAGACGGCAACTTGGAAGAGGTGTTTTCCGGTTTTTCGCGGCATTTCGATTTTCGCAATTCGATTTACGGAGATGAACAAGGGCGACGATTTATTAACATGGTACTCGGTTCTCAAGTGCAATTGTTGATTCTGCGTCAAAAAAGCGACTCCTGATGCGACAACAAAGCTGCTCACAAGATCCGATGCCGGAAATGAAATTCCAAACGAACTTTGGGGCCGTCCCGCGTGTCGTCGTGACATGGATCGTCGTGACTTGGATCGGCGGACCACGCACAATGCGTAACTGCGTGACGGCGATCTATTGGAGTTGCTGTCGTTTCACTCTTCTCGAAGGCTGTTGAGCATGGATAACGCACCACCGTTTTACGTCACGACGCCGATTTATTACGTGAACGACCGCCCGCACCTCGGCCATGTTTACACGACGATGATCGCCGATGTCGTGGCCCGCTATCACCGACTCAAGGGGGAAGACACGTTCTTTCTCACGGGTGTCGACGAGCATGCCGCCAAGGTCTCCGACGTGGCTGCCAAGAAGGGGCTGTCGGCCCAAGCCTGGTCCGATCAAAACGCGGCGGCTTTCCGCGATGTGTTCCATCGCCTGGAGATGACGAATAACGATTTCGTCCGCACAAGCGAGACCCGGCACAAGGAACGCGTCACGCGCTATGTCCAAGCACTGCTTGATTCCGGCGACGTTTACGAGGGCGAGTACGAAGGTTGGTACGACGCCGGACAAGAGGAATACGTCACCGAGAGCAACGCCCAGCAAAACGATTTTCTCTCGGCGGTCAACGGAAAGCCGCTTGTGCGCAAGACGGAGAAAAACTACTTCTTCAAACTTGCTGCCTACCGCGAGCCGTTGCTGGATTTCTACGAAGGCCGCGATCAAACCGGCAAGCCGTTTGTGCAACCCGATGCCCGTAAGAAGGAAGTCCTCAACCGAATTAAACTCATGGACGACGTGCCGATTAGCCGGACCGGATCGGGAGGTTGGGGCATCCCGGTACCCGGCGATGACCGGCAGACGGTCTACGTGTGGATCGACGCGCTGTTCAATTACCTGACGTATGTCGACACCGAGCCGACCGACGAAGAACCGGAAGGCCGACGCAAATACTGGCAAGCCGGAGCGATCCACTTCATTGCCAAGGACATTCTGTGGTTTCACGCCGCAGTCTGGCCCGCGTTGTTGTTCGCCTTGCAAAAGTGCCCCGGCTTTGAGTGGGTGGGATTGCCGAATCAGGTCTATTCGCACAGCTACTGGGTAAGTGCGTCCGGTCAAAAGATGAGCAAATCGCTTGGCAATTTCCTCGACCCCGAAGCCATCGATCGCTGCGTAAGCGAGTTCGGCCTGGATGCGCTGCGTTACTTTCTCGCCACACAGGGTCCGCTTGGCGTCTCTGACAGCGCCTTCAGCGCCGATCTGTTTGTCGAGGTTTACAATTCTGATCTCGCGAACACCTTCGGCAACTCGTGCTCTCGTGTCGCCAATATGGTCGACAAGTATTTTGACGGGAGGCTACCGGAATTGTTGCCCGAAGACGACCCAAACTTCGCTCCTTTCGAGAAGTCCGACTGGCTGACGGAGTTCGAGCGCCATTTAGATGCCTTGGATTTGGGGCGAGCCGGCGACGTCGGGCTGCTTGCCGTCCGCGAAGTCGATGCCCACATCGAAAAGACGCAGCCGTTTCGCATGATGAAAGACGAGTCGAAGGTGTCGGCAGCCGGCAGCGTACTCTACCAGTGTGCCGAGGCATTGAGAATCTCGTCGGTTCTACTGTGGCCCTTCATTCCCACAGCCTGTCAGACATTTTGGCACAGGATCGGGTGCTCGCATTACGCCGAGCAACTGTCGAACCGTGGTTCTGGAGACCTCCGTTCGTGGGCAAGTTGGGGCCAACTCGCACCCGGCACCCGGATCGAAAAGGGCAGCGCGCTGTTTCCCCGGTATGAGGCTACTAGCAAGGCCTGATGCCGATCCGAGGCACGTCATGCTTCGCAGTCCGCACCATCAATCCGGCAAGTGCGTGCCGCGGCGAGCGCCGACCTGTTCGAGCGACTCGGCTGCCTGGCGACGGGCCGTGAAGAAATCGTCTTCTAGCATCGCTCGCAGACCAGCCACCGAGACCGAATCGGATGCGCGCAGCCGGCCCAGCGCTTGCGCGGCCGCGACGCGCACCGCAAGCCGTCGGTCGCCCAGCTTTTCCACGAGTTGTCGGGTGACCTTTTGGTCTTTTGCGCCGGTCTTGCCCAAGACCACGGCCGCCACCTGGCGCATCACGAAATCATCGTGGTCCAACGCCTCCACCAGTTCCGGCAGCGAATCTCCGCTGATTTTGACAATCGCGTCGATCAACAACTCGTGTTCGGCCGGATCCCAGGCGGATCCAAAAAAATGCCATCGAGGCGTAGCCCGTCTCAGCAGCAGAGGCAATAAATGTTTCGCACGAGGCCCGTGAGCGGCGAGGATTTCGAGGTCGACGTCTTCCATATTTGGCCACCGGTGGTCGGAGATAGACGGTAAGGTTGGCGGAATGTGACCAATGACGCGTTGTAACACTCGGACGAAAGTGTCGTACTTCTCGGACGTACCTTTCGAGATCTGTTCCCGTTCGGTCATGAATACTCGCAGCGCCTCGCTGTCGTCCGGCGACAATTCGAGGAGGCTCATTGCGGCCCACATGCGCACGTTGGCATTTTTGTCACTCAAGGCTTGATTCAGACTGGGAATCGCGGCTTCGTTGTGTTTCGCCACAAGACGCAGCCCGCGGACCGCATCGACACGACGATAGGAATACTCGCAGCCGAGTTGGGCAACTGCCGTTTTGAGCACGTGTTCGTCGTTCGGGGCAATACGGGCCAATGCCAAACAGACCGGAAACTTGTCCTGGGCAGCGACCAGTTTTGGCACGGCTGCGGACGATTTCGGGCCAATCTTCCCTAGTGCCTTGATCGCGGCACACCTTGTGCCATGCCGGAAATACGGCACCTCACTAAGAAGCAGAGGAATTGCCGCCTCGGCATCCGCGCCAAACCGGCCCAAAGCGTCCATGGCGTAGTCACTCACGGTCTCTTTTCGCGACAGATCGAAAACCTCGCCACGGTCGCCTACCAATTCTGCCAATTCGGGAACAACGAGGTCCGCCCGAGCGCCAATTCTACCCAACGCCTCGGCGGCCCGTCCGCGGACGTCGGAATCAGAATCTTGCAGCGCCGATATCAGCGGTTCGACCGCACTGGCCGCTTGGGGGCCCATTCCCCCCAAACCTCTTGCCGCATAATCACGGGCATTCTCATCAGGGTGCTTCAGTCCGCCAACTAAGCCGCTTGCGGCGAGCGGCGTCGCGTAATCCCGCAGCACCCAACAAGCCTTTGCCTGAACCATATCATCCGCGTCCAAAACAAAAGGGGAAACACGGAGTACGACCGCATCAGATTTCAAAGATGATTCAGCGAGGCCATCCAACACGTGTGCCCGCACCAGATTGTCTTCCTTGGAAAGTGCTTCGAGCAACGCCTGCTCGCCGTCCTTCCCCATTTGTGCCAGAGCCATCGCGGCTTCCTCGCCAGCCGATGTGCCCCAATGGCCAAACAAGCGAATTGTGGAATCGTCGCCTAGCACTTCGACCAGAATGGGAATCGCCGCTTTGGCTTCTTCGCCCATCCGCTGCAGCGCCCGGATTGCGGGCTCGCGGACGTCCCGGTCTTCTTCGTCGCGGAAGAGTTTTGCCAAGGGCATCGTCGCCGCGCGTGCCTCAGGACCGATTTCACCCAGCACATCCGCGGCAACGCTGCGAACATTGCTGTTGTCGTTGTCCAACAGGCGAATGAATTCGGGCACGACCTCGTCCGCTTGCCCACCCAGCCGCCACAGCAGGTGCGTGGCGCTCAGCCGGACTTGAGGATTATTGGAGTGGACCAAGGGGCGGACAACATCCGACAGGCCGTCCTCTCTCCGGAAGATCTTCCACAGCGACTTGGCAGCCGCGACGCGCACGGCAGCTGCGTCGTCGTTAAGCAACCGTTTTAGATTGGGTTCAGCCCGAGCCTGATCGACGGTCACATCGCCCATTAACCGAGCTGCTTTGCCGCGCACGCGCGCGTCGTCGTCGTCGACCAGGTCCAACAGCAACGGCACGGCGGACGAAAGCTCGCCTGGTGAAGGTCCACCGAAAGATTCCAAAGAGCCAAACTTGGCCAAACCCAGCAATCGGATTTCAGCGTCAGTGGAGCGAAGTTGTTCAACGAGAGAGAGCCCTTCGCTTTCCACCGCTTGGGACAGAAGGCTTGAAATCAGCAGCAAACTCGTGGCCGATACCATGTGCGCGTCTCGCTGAAGACCAAAGCGTCTCTTCGATCTCGGATTGTATCCGAAATCTCGTCAAGTTGCGCATTTTTCGCCCTTCTCATAAAGCCGAGATAGGGACGACTGCCACGGTCCGCCACAACTGAAAAAACCAAATCAGGCTCCACGAATCACTCGTCCTTGGCCTGCGTTGGAGCCTCCGCATTCACGAAGAATATCCAATACGGATCGCGAGGACCGCCAACTACCCTTGGGGCGCGCGGTTGCGTCCAGGCTTCCTTGCCGTCGAAATTGACGTGCAGTTCGGCGCTGCCCAGTCTGGCAAATCCGTAATGCCATGCTAATGCGTCTTTGGCTTTTTGGGCTTCGAGGAATACGACGATTTCGGGATTCGTTCCGTGGGCGAACACAAACACCGTGCCGTCCACGATGCCGTCTTTTTCGTTGCTGTACCGATGAACGGGACTGGTCAGCAAACGCAACGGGTAGCGTGAGTTGTTCGGTTTCCAAAACTCATGAGCCTTCAGCTTTCTCGCAATTTGTTTCATCTGCCGTAATCGCCCGGCCGGACTGTCTTTTGGGACCGGCGCACCGGGTGCTACCTGCATTGAAAACGGTGCCTCTTGCGGAGACCATCGTCCACGATCCGTGTCCGCCGTGACAAGCCGGTTGGATGTCAAGGTCACGACATGCGTCCAACGGACGGTATCTCCCGCCGAGCGGTACAATTCCATCATCGCCACCGGCCGTCCACTTTGTCCCCAGGCCCACATCGTCCCGTCCTCGTTCGACCGCGCCGGATCGCCAAACCGCAAGAGCGGCTCTTTGATGGCTTCCACGAGGACATCCTCATCGCTCGACACGTCCATCAGCTTGACGGCGTTTACTCGCTCGGCAGCTTGCTTTCGCAGCACAAGCGACTTTTCGTTGTCGTCTTGCGCTGCCAACGAATCCGCTAACCGGACAACGGTCAACAGGATTACGAACGAATAGGAACCGATTTTAGTCGTTGCTGTTTGCCACATCTTACCGACCTCTTCCACCAATTAGCTCTTAATGATCTCACCAAGACGGCTCGGAATAGCCCGCCTGAGCTGTTTCTATTAGCGTAATGTTTACCCGGCCTGAATTCAAGACAAAATGTCTTAATCGGCCTCGGGTTTCAGAAATTGTGCGCGGACCATCGTGGAGACGCCTTCCGCGTCTTGAGGTTTGCTCGCCGGACAGGTGTGTGCGGACACGCTTCCTTCCGCTTGCGATTTGTTCATGAGAACAAGAGAAAAAACTGTTCAAACCAGGGACCTAACTTGTCAAGTGTCTCCCGCATAATCCTCTTCATCGTTAAGCACTTGTTGAACTTTGTTTGTGATGAAAGGGAGATCACTCATGATCCGAACCGTCAACGACATCAATGCACTGCGAGCCCAGGAAGCCAAGGATCTTGCCATCCAACTGCAAGACCAATTGCGAGCCCGTGCGAAGGCTCCGATTACCGCGGGTGAAGTGCAATTGCGAGAACTTGAATATGAACTCAAGCTGAAGGAAGCGGAAGCCGAGGACGCTCGCCAAAGGGAACGCCATACCGAGCGGCTGCGTGAACTGGAATTGCAGATCGAACAGGAAAAGACACGGCAAGCCGAAGCGGACGCGCAGGGGGCAAAGGTTCGCGAAGAACAGGCCAAGTTGGTCGAGAAAGTCGATGGGGCCAAGCAGTCGTTAAGCATTCAGCTTGAACGGGCGACCCGTGAAAACAATCTCAAGATCGAAAAACTCGAAACCGACTACCAGGAGAAAACCGAGACGCTGAAAAAACAACGCGAAGAACTCGAAGAGCAGCGCGGCAAGCTGCGAGACGAGATCGCGGAACTTGCCGAGTTGAAGGAAATCGCGGAGGAGATCAAGCGGTTGCGCGACGACATGGAATCACGCCAATCGGCCAATCAGCATGAACTGCTGCAGCTTGACGAGCAGTTCAAAACGGTGCAGTTTGAAAAGATCCAAAGGGTCAATGCCGTCAAACGAGAACAAGAGGTGGAAATCTCGGAACTGGAAACGCAGCACAAAAAGAACGTGATGCAGTCCAACCAGCAAGCCGCGAAGGACATTCTCATCAAGATTGGCATGATGCCCGTCAAGAAGTCGGAATGGGAAAAAATGAAGAAAGAACTGGACGAGCGTCGCGAACGGTCGGAAGAAGAAGCTCAAGAGCTTCGCGCGAAAGCCCGTGACGAATTTCTCAAGGAGTTCAACATCACGGTGCAAGAACCGCTGGACGTGACCGAGATGTTCTATCACAAGCAGTCGCTGAACAGCGAAGCAGAAGCGTTGCGCGGTTCCGTGGCCAAGCTGGAAGGCGAGATCAAGCGGATGCGCGAACACATCGAGCAGGAACCGAGCCGCATCTCGGCCGCGGTCGAAGCCGCCAAAGTTCACGTCTCGAACAATATCGAGCAAGGTGGCAAACGTTAACACGCCACGAGGACGACGGTCGCGTAGTAGTTCAGCGCTGGCTCGACCAGCGCTGAACTTTGTCGTTGTGCACGGCCTTCTAGATCTGCCTGTTCCTATGGACCAGCGACCTGCTTTGGGTTCACCTGCTTGCCATCACGACGGGCACCGAGACGTTGATACAGTTCATAGTCAATGTTGTGAAAATAATACTGAACCGAGCCGTCGCCTAACAAGACGCCGGCCCCCGGTCCATTATGTCGCGAACGAAAACCATAGGAGTAAGCTTGATCCCAATTGGTGCAGGGGTGGCCGAGCATCGTCTTTCCCGGATCGACCGACTCGTGCGCGTAGACCTGTGGCGAACCGATGAACATGATCGGAGCCGCAATCGGAGCCGAAGTCGTTGCCATGGCTCCTTGTCCGAGGGACCAGCCACGTTCCCAATAATGATGCTGCGAGTGGGGAAGCATTTCGCCTGCCATGATCGTGTTCGACAAGCCGTCAGAGATTTCGCCGTAAGTAGCGCCGTAGTAGGTGATCGAAAATGGGCCCGAAATGTGACGAGGCTCGAAGCGATTGGCAAAGTCGGCGTGTCCCGGATTCCGATCGCCCGGTTGGTCGAAATAGTCACCCTCCCAGCGAAAGATTCCCTGCTCGCGGCAACCGCGGTTGCTGACACCGCGCTGAGCGCCGACATTGAAAGCGTAGCAGGTCAGCGCGCGATGGCTCTCGGGCAGCGGATTGTTATTGGTCCACTTGGGTGAATCCGACGAGGGACACCATAGATTAGGGAGGAACACCTGGTGAATTCGTTCCTCTTTTCGGCCCTTGGCGACGGCGGTGTAGTTGTTGTCGGCGACAAAATCATCGACGGATTTGAATCGGAATCCTTCAGTATCTCTCCAATTGTTGGTGGCCTTCTTCATCTTGTCGTACAACGACTGATGTTCGAGGTAGGGCAGCAACTTGACGAATACACTGCCCTTCGAACCGTCTTGCCAGTGCCCGCCACCATTCGACACCGCGCTGTTCCGGTCGCAAAGCGAGTTGAAGGGCAACTGTTTATAGGTGTCGTTGTAGTTTTGCAACGCGACACCTATTTGGCGCAAGTTGTTGGCACAATGTGACCGCCGCGCCGCCTCGCGGGCCGATTGAACCGCCGGCAATAAGAGGGCGATCAAAATTCCCACGATCGCGATCACCACCAACAATTCCACGAAGGTCACGCCTGCCCGCGTATTCGATCGAGGCCAAGCATGTTTCGTCATTGGTTCACCTTCAGCGCGGAAGGAATCTGGTGCCAGGCCAGCGGGTGGGGCCGAGCGTCGCCTGCCTCACTGGCCTGCGGACGCGGCATGCTGATTTCAACCATGCGGCTAGTGGAATTCCCTGGTTGTAGGGCTGGAAACAAGCAAAACGCGGCGTTGCATGACGCCAGGCCCAGGGCAAATGTGATGAGGATGGCGGAGGAGTAGGATCTAGCTCTCCGCCCTTTCGCCGCGGACCTGCAGTAGAATCGGCCCGCCACGACGATTGCGACGCAGCTTCCCACGAAAATTGCAAACGCAAGAGGCTGGCTAGTCGGATATGAGGTTATGAGGTGCATCAGATAATTCGCGAAGTTCAAAAAACTGAACCCGCCAGAAAAAAGCACCTTGCCGACTCGCTGTGTTTGGTATATTAAAAACCGTCGGCAGCGCGCAAGAATACCTTGTGGCTAAAGACGCTAGGCTGGCGAGAAGGCTCGTTGTCGCGTGACTCTCGCCAGCCGCTTCTTCTATCAAAAGGGCAGGTCCGGTGGATGGGTTAATTCAGTTGTTTGACGATGGCGTCAGTTTGGTGTGCGCAATGTGTTTCCCTTATTCATAACGCGAGGTAGTTACGACCGTACACTGGACAATTAGTTATCCCGCGCGCAGGTGTAGCTCATTGGGTGCAGCTTGCCAGACCGTATTCCGGTTCCGAGCGGGTAAGACCTGAACTGCTGCAATCAGCCGTTGTTGGCCGCGATAGTCTCTGTTCCGTTGTGTAAAAAAGCTCTCTTCATAGGGTGGCAAGACATTCGGTTTCTATCCAGAGAACCTGTCTCAGCCGAGTTTCGGCCGCGCCACTGTCGAATCGATCCATGACGACATTGCCTCGGCCAACATTCTCATCCATTTCAATAAATGTGTCCATCATTTTTTTCAAAATTATTCATTCGATCTCGACAATCAGAAAGGTACGCTTGTACTTATATCAGTACGTCTGTACTTAGTCAAGCTTTTTTTCTGCGAGATGGTTTGGCGTGGAGGCAGATTGACAACGACTTGCGCGATCGCGACTCGCTGTTGTTCGTCAACCGGCGGTAAGAGGCAGCTTGCGCGTCTCCCCTGGACATGGCCGACACGATCGAATCGTGGCCTTCCTTGCCGCGTCTCCGTGACCTTTCTCCCCACCGATAGCAATTCGAATAACGCCGACCAGCACTAGCTTGATTTTCCGTCAAAAGATCGGCTATAACAATCTGCCAGCAAGCGGTTTAGGGCAGTTGCAGCGACG
>JAJDEH010000141.1 GCA_029259935.1 Planctomycetota bacterium | reverse complement strand
CTGGGGGCTCGCTGTCGCTCGACCCCAGCCACACCCTCACATCCATTCGAGCCAACCCACACGTTGGGCTTGGCCGATCCTGAGCTATCATAGAAGAAATGAATCTTCAGGAGTCTCTGTTTCATGAAAATGTTGGTGACCGGGGCGACGGGAATGTTGGGCAGCTTCGTTGCCCGGCGGGCTGTCCAAGAGGGCTACGACGTGCGCGTCTTGGCCCGTGCATCTTCCGATCGATCGATGTTGGAAGGAGTCGACGTCGAATACTACGAAGCCGACTTGACCGACTACGAGGCGCTGCCCGGCGCGCTGAAGGATATCGACATCGTCGTTCACACCGCGGCCCATGCGGGCGATTGGGGTCCGGCCGAAAAGTATCGAGCGATCAACGTGGTGGCGCTCGAGCATCTGCTGACCGCGGCCGAGCAAACGGGATGTCTGAAGCGTTGGATTCACATCAGTTCGCTAGGTGTTTATCCGGCCCGCCATCACTACGGCACGGACGAAACGGTTCCCCCGGACATGTACGGGTTGGACGGCTATACCCGCACCAAAGCCGAAGCGGAAGTGTTGGTGAATCGTCACATCAGCGAGAATAACCTGCCGGCCGTGATTTTGCGGCCCGGTTTCATTTACGGTCCCGGCGAACGGCACGCCATGCCCCGTCTGCTTAAACGGTTCGACCAAGGAATCGTCAAGTTTATCGGCGACGGCCAAAAGGTTTTGAATAACGTCTATGTCGGCAACGTCGTTTCGGCGGTCTTCCTGGCGATAGAGAAAGACGAGGCGCTCGGCGAGACCTTCAATATCCGCGACGAACGGCTCGTGACTCGTGAAGAGTATCTAATGACCGTGGCCAACTACCTCGGCAAACCGCGTCCCGGCAAGGTGCCGATTTGGCTGGCTCGTTGCGCCTGTCCGATTATCGAAGGGATGGCAAAACTGCGGGGAGCGAAAGAAGCACCGCTACTGACCGGAGCGACGATCAAGTTCATGGCCATCAATTTGGACTATTCGATCGATAAGGCGAAACGAGTTTTGGGATACGCACCGGCGGTCGACTTCAAGGATGGCATTCAACAGGCGCTTGATTTCGCCACGGGGAAGAATAAGGAACTTGTTGTTCTGTCGGGTGAAGCGTCGAACGGAGTGTAGTGCGAGGAACGACCCCCTCTAACTCCCCCTTGGCAAGGGGGAGAATTAAGTCCTCCGCATGACCTTCGAGCGTCATCCGCCAAATCCGCTGTAGCGTTTGACGCCCCGCCAATACATGAAGCGCGAAAGCACGATGAAGAACACCAGCCAGGCGGCTTGAACTGAAATCCCTTTGACCAGTTCCCACCCTTCGACTTTGCCTAAAAAGACCGCCGCCTGGAAATACGCAAAATACTTGAGCGGCAGTAAGTCGACGAGAAAATTCCAGGGCTGGGGCAACAGGTCTAGTGGGAACATGTGCCCCGACAGAAAGAAACTCAACAACATGTAGATGAACAACAACGAGCTGACTTCAAGAAACCAGAACCCCGTCAGTCCGATGCACGCTTCCAGATAGTAGCCCAACAGAAATCCCATGATCAGCGAAGCAATGAAGGCCACCATGACTTGCGCTTCGGGCCAGCCGTTGACGAAAAAACCACGGCACAGATAAAAAACGAGCGCGAACGGCAGGGTGGCCACGGTGTAATAAACCAGCTTATGGGCGACGCGTGTTAGCAGCAGAAAGCCCAACAGGTCGACCGGTTGCACCAGAAACTTTTTTATTTCGCCGTTGCGAATCTGCAAGGCAACTCCCGAGGCAAGTCCCGGCATGCTGGAAAACGCACGGCTGATCATGGTCAACAAGAAGTAGGCCACCATGTCGTCGTAGGTGTAACCCTTGATGGGGCCGTCGACGGTTTGGAACAAGGCCCACCAAAGGAAAATTTGCGTGACGATCGGCAGAAATCGCATCAATGTGCCGAGCATGAAGTCGCCGCGGTAAACCAGGCGCTCTTCCAACGCGATTCGCAAAATGATCCACCAGGTGATTGCTCTTGCGTACATGGCGGCTGCTCACTCGCCCTTGGCGGCGACCGCCTCCGCTCGATGATCCGCGGGCGAATCGTCATCGTCCGCCTGAGCAAAAACTTCGGCAATCACTTCCTCCAGCGGCTGATCTTCCACGCTGACATCTTCGATCGTGTGCCGGTCGAGCAGTGCCGCCAGCATCTTGGGTACTTCGGCTCGTTCAACACGCAGCTTGGCGCGGGGCGGGATCACTTCGATGACTTCGCCGTAACGGCTCAAGTCGTCGAAGGTTTCGTTGTCCGGCAACTGCAGCGTGACGATCTTATGGCCGCTGAACTGATCGATGATGCCAGACAACGATCCGTCATATTGAATCTGCCCGTGATTAATCACGACGACGCGCTGACACAAGGCCGCTACGTCTTTCATGTAATGGCTGGTCAGCAGGATCGTGGTGCCGCGTTCCTGCTGATACCGTTTGAGGAACTGTTGAATGTTGTGCTGCGCGATGACGTCCAGCCCGATGGTCGGTTCGTCGAGAAACAGCACATCGGGTGAATGCAGCAGCGCGGCGGTCAACTCCATTTTCATGCGCTCGCCGAGCGACAGTTCGCGAACTGGTTGCTTGAGTAGTTTTTCGACGTTCAGCAGTTCGGTGAGTTCATTCTTGGTTTGCTCGAACTGATCCGGCGGAATGCGATAAATCTGCTGATGCAAGCGAAACGATTCGTGCGCGGGCAAATCCCACCACAACTGGTTTTTCTGGCCCATCACCAGCGCGAATCGGCGGCGATACGCGTTTTCTCGTTTCCATGGGGTATGTCCCATCACCGTAGCCGTGCCACTGGTGGGATTGATCACCCCGGAGAGCAGTTTCAAGGTCGTGGTCTTTCCCGCTCCGTTGGGACCAAGAAAGGCAACGAACTCGCCGGCGTCGACGGTTAGGTCGATATCACGCACGGCGCGGACTTCGCGATATTCGCGATGAAACAACCCCCGCAACGAAGCCGCCAAGCCTTCCTTCTTTTGGTAGACGCGGTACGACTTGGCAAGCTGTTGAATTTCGATGACTGGCATGGTGGGGTGATTATAGATCAAGATCCGGCCCAAGAGCAGGCGTGAGCGGCGTTTGGAGTCCGCGGGCGACGGCATTCCGGCTGTCGGCGAATATGAAATAGAGTTGCTTATGGTTCGTGGAAACGAGATAGTGAAGCAGAATTATTATCACCAACATTAAGCGACGGGCTCCCGGTCATGCGAATTCAAGCTGCGGTTCTGTTGATCCTGCTCAGCCACTCGGTGCTGTCCGCGGAAGAGAAGGTGGAAATAGCCCGCTATCTCCGCCCGGCCGGTACAGGATTTCAACCTGAAACCGAAATCAAGGTAGAGCGCCTGAGTGATGGCCAGCGCTTCACGAGCATCACTCAACGCGGATCGAATAAACTGACGCTGATGTCTCGCTTTGACAACAATGGCAGGCTCAAATTTGCGCGGGTAACTGCCGGGCCAGCAGAACAACAAACCGCGACCGCCAGCAACAAGAACGGCAAGGCGACCGTAACTCGTGACGATGGCCAAATCGATCAGCTCGACTGTCCGCCCGGCGTCATTGTCACCTCGGCGCCGGATTGGACGGACACGTTTCTGCTGGTGCGGCGTTACGACCGGCGGCGAGCGGGCCAGCAGGAATTCTCTGGGCTGTGGATTCATCCAAATCGCAAGCCGCTGTTCCTCGCCTTGAAAATCACCCATCATGGCACGGACACCGTTACGTTCGACGGTGCCTCGAAAAAGCTGGATCGGTATCTGATCGTGCTGCGCAACAACTCTCGGTATGTGGCTTGGGGTAACGCTGACGGCCAGCTTGTCCGTCTTGTTCCCGACAACAAAGAGCGGCCAGCAATTGTTCTCGCCGGTTGGGAGGCCGCGACGTCGCAACTTCCTGCTTCCCAGTAGAATTCTCAGAAGCCAATTCGGAACGCCTAGAAGCAGATGAGTGGAAGAGAGTACGGATTACCCATAGAATAGATCGGCGTTGACTGATGTTTAATTGGTGCCACCTGGACGCCTGAAGACCGCGAAAAGGGAACTTGGAGAACTGACATGCTCACGCTGGAAGCAACCTCGCGGCAGCGGACCTGCGAAGGGTATTCGCGTCGCGAGTTGTTGAGGATCGGCGGCCTGGGCCTGGGTGGACTAGCCCTGCCGAGTCTCTTCCACGCCAAGGCCAGCGGGGCGGAAGCTTTCATTCGAGACAAGGCGGTCGTGCTGCTGTTCCTGGGTGGCGGGCCCAGCCACATCGAGACCTTTAATCCCAACATGCACGCCCCATCGCCGTATCGCAGCATGACCGGCGAAGTGAAAACCAATGTTCCCGGGATTACTTTGGGCGGCACGTTTCCACTGCTTGCCAAGCACGCCGACAAGTTCGCGTTTGTCCGTTCGTTTCATCACCCTAGCAGCAACCACAGCATCGCCGTCCCGTATGTGCTGTCCGGCGGCAACTCGTTTTCCGGAGGCATGGGTACGGTTTATGGGCGGCTGCGGGGAACCAATCATCCGGCGACGGGGTTGCCCACCACGGCGTTGCTTACTGCTCCCGACGTGGGACGGTTTAAGAACCCCAAAAAACGCATTGTCGATGGCTCGCAACCGGGCGAGTTGGGAGTTGCCTATGCGCCGTTCAATCCCGACGGCGGCGGACCGGTGCTGGACAACATGACACTCAAGATCCCGCAATCGCGACTGGATGATCGGCGGAACTTGCTCGTGGGACTGGATCGATTAAAGCGTCAGGCCGAGGTCGAACAATCGCTGGCCGGCGTTGATCGGTTTCGACAACAAGCCTTCGACGTCGTGATGGGTGCCGCGGCCGATGCCTTCGACTTGGCGAAGGAAGACCCGCGAACCGTCGAACAATACGACACCAGCATGTATCGCGTGGGAGAAAAGGAAGTTCGCGATTGCTCACTGGGGAAACAAATGTTGATGGCGCGGCGGCTGGTCGAGGCGGGCTGCGGATTCATTACCGTGCAGAACTCAGGCTGGGACATGCACGGCGGCAAAGGGAATAACTTCATGAGCCTGCCGTCGGGAATGCGCATGCTGGGCGGACCGCTGGACAAGGCGGTCAGTGCGTTTCTGGCGGATCTTGAATCGCGGGGCCTGTTGGACAACGTGCTGTTGGTCATCACAGGCGACTTTGGCCGTACGCCGAAGATCAACAAGAACGCGGGCCGCGACCATTGGGGCAATTTAAGTACTTTGGCTCTGGCCGGCGGCGGAATAGGCGGAGGCCAAATCAACGGCCAAGCCACCCGCAACAACGCCGTGCCTCACAGCGACCCGGTGGGCGTCGAGAACTTGATGGCCACCATCATGCACGTGCTGTTCGACGTGGGCCAATTGCGTCTTGTGCGCGGCTTGCCTCGACAGTTGCTGGCTCCAATCGAAAAACATGCGCCGATTGCTGCCATGCTTTCTTGAAAAAATTGGAAACGCGAGTTCGGCGCGGTAGCATAGCTCCAACCCCATGACACGACGGAGACATTTAGAATGGCATTTTCTCGGTGGCTTACCGCGCTGGCGGCACTGCTTTGTTTTTCTTCCTCGGTGATCGGCGACGAACCCATCAATATTGGTTCGCGGCTGGAGCCGCTTGTTGACGAATTTCTAATCGACAAGTTCGAAGGTGATGCGGCGCTGCATCTGCATCGGCCCGAGCCGCGTGAAGTTGCGCTGGTGACCGACAAGCCGTGGGAAGGCAACACCTGCGCCTATTACACGATCTTTCGCGACGGCGATTTGTTTCGCATGTACTATCGTGGGTCGCATTGGGATACGGCAACGAAAAAGGCAACGCACCCCGAAGTGACTTGCTATGCGGAAAGCAAGAATGGGATTGACTGGACCAAGCCGGAACTCGGCCTGTTTGAATTCGAAGGGTCCAAAAAGAACAATATCGTGTGGGACGGAATTGGCGCTCATTGTTTCGCCGTGTTCCGCGACGAGAATCCAAACTGCACGGCCGACGCGCGGTACAAGGCGATCTCTCGAGGGCGACCGCGCGGCAAGAAGGGCTTGTACGTCTTCAAGTCGCCCGACGCGATTCATTGGTCGCTGCTGCACGACCAGCCGGTGATCACCGAAGGGGCCTTCGATTCCCAGAATCTGGCATTTTGGGATCCGCACGCGAAAGTGTATCGCGAATACCATCGCACGTTTACCGCGGGCGTGCGGGCGATCATGACCGGTACGTCGAAAGATTTCGTCAACTGGACGGACCCGGTGCTGCTGGACTACGGCGACGCGCCAAACCAGCACCTCTACACCAATGCCGTCAAACACTATGAACGCGCGCCACACATTTTGCTCGGCTTCCCGACTCGGTTCTTGCCCAAGGACAGCAGCCGCGTGGAACCAACCTTCATGAGCAGCCGCGATGGCCGCAACTTTCGCCGCTGGCTTGACCCGGTCGTGCCCGAAGACGCCCCCAAGGATCGCGGTGGGAACCGAAGCAACTACATGGGCTGGGGAGTCGTCCAACTTCCCGGTCATGACAATGAGCTTTCCGTGTACGCGACGGAGGCTTATTACACGGGTCCCGACAGTCGTATTCGTAGGTTTGCGTATCGGTTGGATGGCTTCGTTTCAGCGCGGGCGTCTGGCAAGGGTGGCGAGTTGTTGACGAAACCGCTGGTGTTCGACGGCGACAAATTGGTCATCAATTGCAAAACGTCCCGCAGCGGCAGCGTCCAAGTCGAATTGCAAACAGCCGATGGAACGCCGATCGAGAATTTCAAGCTGGCCAATTGCACGCCCACCGCGGGCGACTTCGTTCAACACGAGGTCAAGTGGGGTGGCAAATCTTCCGTAAAATCACTGGCCGGCCAACCCGTGCGTTTACGATTCGTTTTGAAGAATGCCGACTTATACTCGCTCAAGTTTCAGTAACGGACATCTTCAATACTGGACATCGTCGCGGTGGAAATCGTCGCGGTGGAAATCCGGTTCTCCCCCTTGCCAAGGGGGAGTTAGAGGGGGTCGCCCGGATCGATGTTCATCCAGCAGCCTGTTCATCCAGCAGCCCTAGCTGCACTCGCTACTTCAGTTCGAACACAACCTTCAAATGTTGTTTAAACTCAATCTCGCGATTCTCGTTTGACGAAAACTCGGACTTGGTGTCGGCCTGTTGTCCGCTGGAGAGCAGAATCGCGGCCGTAAGAGGGTTTTCCTCCTCATCGAGACGGGACTCTTCAACGGACACAACATGGCCGAGCGATCCTCCAGCCAGGGCAGCCAGAGTTTTGGCCCGTCGTCGGGCGTTCTTCATCGCCGCTTCGAATGCTCGGTCGCGAAGCGCCTCGCCATTCTTGACGGAGAATTCCGCCAGATAATTCTGCTGTTGAAACGGCGTGACCATGGCGCTGCTTGAGAGAGCTTTGAACACCACTCCCGCATCTTTCGCTTCGTCGAGTGCCTCCGCGATTTTGGCGGAAATCTGCATGCGTTCCATGTCGTTTTCCATGGCGATCCGCACCTCGATCGATTCGCGAACGACAATCTCGGACGGTGCCGCCGCCGCGGCCCCTCCTGGAGCCGCCACGATCGCCATGCGCGCGGCAAGTGATTCCGAAGGCGTGGTAATTATTTCTCCTAGAAACGAAAGGGAGACTTTTCCCTCCTCATTATCGGCCAGCTTTTTCTGCAGGGCGGTTTTCGTGCCTCGATAGCTCTCGTAAGCAGTACTGGCGTCTTTGCCCCGTCCTTCGATGATGCCCTTCACACGCACAAGGTTCGGTGTCGCCGAAGCCGATCCGACTCCGATCACGGTAATCGTTCGATCCTGCGCCCAAGCGGCAGAATGCATGTTCAGCGGCAGCGCGACCATGCCGACCATCAGCATTCGTGAGAGCATGCGAGAAATGTTCATGGAATTACCCTGGAGGTTGAACTTTGGAATGGTCCCCAAACCTCCGCAGGATAACATGCCCCGCGATCATCGGCGAGCTTTAGGCGGGATTCAACGCGATTCAAGACGCTGAATGAGAGAATCACGGCCCGCAATTTTCGAGAGTGCCCGGAAACTGATTTCCGGAGGCCGCGCACCCAAATATCATCCTCGGGGCAGTTGCCGGTGTGTCTCAGCGAAGGACGACCCGGATTGGGCCCAAGCGTGGCGCTGCTAGAGCGTGAGGATCAAACCGAGATTGATCGCCCCAATAAAGTTGTCGTCAAAGACATAGGGGCGGATCGGTTGGACGGCTCCATTGACGTTGCGCGTATTGTTGGTTCGCGCTTTACCTATGTAGGTCACGTTGCAGCTAAAGTCGATTTGAGCTCGTTCGGTCACCGGGATGAGTACACCCGCCGTTACTCTGCCCGCCAAGTCGATGTAGCTGTCGCCCTTGACCAGCGCGCCACCCCCGCCCGTGAACATTTCGCGCGCGTTGCCGATTTCGTTAACCGCGACTCCTATGCCGCCGCCGATGTACGGATCATACGTAGCGAGCCCCTGGCAGGGATGTACATACGTGTTCCAAAGAATGATGTGGGATTTGATGTCGGTATTGAACGTGCTGGGCTGAGCGTTGGCGAAAGTTGCGGTCCAGCGATAGGGCGATTCGAAAAACTGGTAACTAACGTCGGTGCGCCAGGACGGATTGATGTTGTAGCCGATTCTTGCTCCCAGTCCGGACCCGTTCGACATGCGTGCTCGTCCCGTGCCTCCGCCGCCGAAGACTGCGCCCGATCCCGTTGTGCGAGAGGAGGGTGTGATGCGAAACGTCCAACTGCCATCGAACGCCAGATAACTTGAGCCCGGTCGGCGAAATGAACCAGGGCAAGACCAACAAGAACCTGCACAGCCTTCCCAATTTGCACCACAGTGACAGCCGCTGGCATCGCAAGCCTGTCCGCCGCCCAACGAATTGTGCATGGCCGGGGAAGCCCAGTTTGGCTGCGCGGGCATGTTGAGGTCATAGCGCCCCCCCATCGCCGCTTGAGGCGCGGCCCCAACAGCCTGCATCGGTGCCGCCGTAACAAAGTGGGTACGGCCATCTCCCTGACTCACGTAGGGATACTGGGCCGCGGCTTGGTTGATGCCAACAACCGCCACGGCCAAACTTAGAATGGCTAGCACCTTGAATCTCAAATTCATCGTCCGTTCCCTCCCCGAAACCACGCTTCAATTGAATCAGCGATATCCGTTTCATCGGCAAATTCGGTGCATCCGGAATAATCAGAAATGTCGAACAATTCGGAAATCTCAACGCGACACGGAGGACAGGGGGGGATAGGCAGCGCAATTTGCCGATTTTCGTCGACCACGCGACGAATCGACCCGCTCAGATCTTCCCGTGGCATTTGGGAGATGCAAGGTCGGCGAGCCTCGGCAGGTCAGCGATTCTTGACGGACAGATCAATGATGACAGCATGATGGTCCGTGCCGTCGACGGGAATTACGCGGCGGTCGTCAACGATCAATTGCGAGGACACCAAACAATGATCGATGGGAATCCGAAAGATGGCGGACAGACCGCTCCACGTTGCTTGCACTCCAAAGCCGCGGCGGCTGTCGCGCAATCGCGAATCCGTCAGCAGATCTTGAAAGAAAGGCGACCAGGACGTCGTATTCAGGTCGCCCGCCAGCACCACTTCCCCAGGGGCCGACACGGCCGCTTCCGCCAGTTGAGCCAATTGGCGATTGCGGGCCGCCGCCCGAATTCGTCCCAAGGGCGGCAACACATGGGCACCGATGATCGTTAGCTGCTGGCCTTGAATTTGCATTCGGGCAAGGATGGCCGGCAGTTGGTCGTCGAGCAGTACGGTATCAACCTGGCCAAACTCACGGCGACTGAACATCGCCATGCCAAAGTTGTGCTCGCGCGGTAGTTTGCGCGCGAATGGATAGCGGTCATCCAGCGGCCGCAGCGCATCGATCCAACGTTGGTTGACCTCGGACAGAATGATCACATCCGGGTCGGTCTTCTCGATCAAGTCGAGTACGTTTTGATGTTGACGGTTGGCAGTCAGCACATTGAGGACCAGCAGCCGCAAGGACGGGTCGTTCGAAATCGGTCGATCCCCGCCGAAGTAGAGCGGCGCGATGAAGGCCAGATTGACCACCGCCAGAATACCCGCAATGCTCGCCAGCTTCCGCCGTTTGCCGAGCAGCAAGATCAGCGTTCCGATCGCCAACGAGATAAACCACGGAACGCGAAAGTGACCGGCCAATTCGCAGGCCCACCACCACCGCGCAAAGAACGAAGCCATGGTTGCCAGGCAACTCAGCAAGACGATGCCTTGTAGAATGGTCCAAGCGAATCCTGCTAGCGGACTGTTCTCTTGGGCCATGGCAGCGGCTATCCAGCCAGACGCTCTTGCGCGCGATACAGATAGGGGTTCAGCGTGGGGTCGTTGTACATCTTGAACTGGCGATACGTCTTGTGGCGTTTGCGCCCCGCCTGGATGTCGTCGAGCAATTGGGATAGCGAATTCGAAAGGTCGTCGTGCTGCAGCAAGCAGACTGCCAGCTTGTTCTTCACCGACTCGATGTGCTCGGGCGTGGCGTCGGACCGCTGAGCCTGCTCTTCCAGATGGTAGATCCGCAACGACATAATCGACAACCGATCGACCACCGAACCGGGTGTTTCCGTGTTGAGCGGGGCGTCGGCCGCGGGCGTGACGGTCCTCAGTTCAAGCTGCTCGCTCATCCAGTCGTCGATCTTCTCGATCCAATCGTTGCGCTGTTGGTTGTAGCGGTCGATAGCCCGCTTTACCGCCGCGACGCGTTGGTCGCCAACATCGGGGCTGCGGGCGATATCTTCTTCGTGCCACAACAGAAAGTTGAAACTGTGCTGCTTGCAAGCGATGGCGTACACGCCGTCAAATAGATTATCAACATCTTGCTGGTGCCAGCGGGCGACCGTTTCGTGCTGCAGCTTGGTTATCTGTTCGACGTCGATCATATCGGCTCTCTGACGTGCTGAAACCACGGGAATGAAATATGGAAGGAGAAGTGTACGGCACCGAGCGGTTTTCCCGCAAGTGAAGTTGGATTGGGCAAGTGCGGTGGAGTTCGACGCAAATCGCGTCCGAGAAACATCTTGCGCCAGCGTCCAAAAACGAGAAGACGGGCCGCGTTCACACCGCGCAGCTCACTTTCGCCGAAAAAGTGCCATTTCCCCGAGCCCAGCACCTCCACGCTGGCTACAGCCAACTCATTCCGACGGAATGAAAATCCGCGCCTGGACAGGCCGATGATCGCTGGTCTTGTCAGTATCGCTTAACGGAAAACCATGAACCAGAATTCGCGAGCGGATCTTCCATGAATCTGGAAAGTGCGCCGTGAACACGAAATCGAGAACGCCGTTAAACGACGGATGCAGCGAGGTCTTGTACAGTTCCGGCGGGCGCACCCACGAAATGACATCGTCCTTGAGCATCAGATTAAACGCCGGGTTGCCCTCCCCCTGGTCGACGCTATAGTCGAAGTTGTAATCGCCCACGGCGATCACCGGCAGCGTTTGCGCGGCTGCCCAGGCTTGCAACTTCTTGGCCTGCCTGCCGCGCGCGTCCTCGTCTCGGCGCGCCAGATGATTCACCATGAACAGAAATCGCGCCGGCGGCGAAGCATCCTTGAGCTTGAACCGAGCGACCAACGGAGCGCGGTGGCCTTCCTGGATATCGTGAAGTTCAAACTGCTCCTCTTCCTCGAATCGTTTTGTGTCGTAGAGAATCGCCAACCGGAAAATATCACCGCCCGTCTTGCCCGGGATGTAGCGGAAGCGGGGCGATTCGCCTTCAGTCCCTTCTCCGTGTCCCGCTGCTTTGCGATACAAGTTGAAGTTGTCCTTGTTGACTTCGCTGAGCCCCAGAATGTCGAAGCCGTCCAGGTCGCGCAGGTGTTGGGCGATGGTGGCGGAATCATTGCCTCGTGCCTCGACGTTCCAACCGAGGATCTTGATTCGCTTATCGGCATGCGACCATTGAGCGGGCAGCAGGGCGAGCATGGCGATGGGCAAAAGAACCCAGGCGAATCGGCAACCTGGAAATTCTCGAAGCTCAGATGTCTTCAACATGATCAGCCTCTTCCTAAGTTATTGTGGTGCGGCCGTCTCGGCTGCACTGGGCAGGCGGGAGGCCTGCACCACAAGAAGTACTCTGCCCATTTTAGTTGCGTCGTCGGGCCGATGCGAATCGAGGAAAATGGCGTTCCCAATGGCTCGATCATGGTTCGTCGTTGTTCTCCGGACGGCCTTCGATGTAGAACCAGTTATGGATCGGCTTCAGTATGTCTTGCACTTCTCCAAGCAACTGTTGATCCAGCGGCTGCTCGGCCCACTGCGACCACTGACGGATTCTGTCCGGATTCGCCGACCCGGTCACGCAGGTCGTCATGTCGGGATTAGCGATGGAAAACTGCAGCGCCAGTTGGGCAAAGTCAACGCCTTTCGATTGGCAATGCTCGGCCGCTTGACGGCAGATCTTCCGCACTTCGTCGGTCGCCTTGTGCCACGGCGGCAGCGGGGCGTTGGTGAGCAGTCGCGCCGAAAACGGGGCGGCGTTCATGATGCCCACGCCTTTGTCCTTTAGGTAGGGGACCAAATCGCCGAACATGGTATTCTGTAAAGTGTAGTGGTTGTAAGAAAGCACGACGTCAAGATCCGCGTGATCCAGCACATATCTAAGCATCTTCATCGGGTAGCCAGATACGCCGACGAAACGCACCTTGCCCTGTTGTTGAACCTTTCTCAGGGCCGGCAGCGTCTCTTCAACGATTTGCGACATGTCGACGAACTCGATGTCATGGCAAAGGCAGATGTCGAGGTAATCAACTCCTAGCCGGTGCAGGCTCACGTCGACGCTTTCGACAACCCGCTTGGCGGAAAAATCGAAATGGGCCACGTCGTATCGTCCTAGCTTGGTTCCCAGCAGGTAAGAATCGCGCGGCACGTCGCGCAGCGCGATTCCCAGCAGAACCTCCGACATGCCTCGTCCGTAGAACGGCGAAGTGTCGATGAAGTTCATTCCGCAATCGAGCGCCACCTGCACCGACTTCAGAGCTTCGCTGACGTCGACCTGGCGAAACTCTTGGCCCATCGAAGACGCGCCAAAACTTAATGCCGGAAGCGTGATACCCGTGTCGCCCAGTTGTCGCTGTTCCATGAGAACCTACGCCTTGCGAACTCCGATGGATAGAAGCAGATTCGCGAACAATCCTTGGTCGGCCGTTTGAATCGTCAGCACGTGATCGGTGGTGTTGACTGCTTTATAGAAATCCCACTTTTCGATCGGGTCCAACTCGAGATCGGGAATCTCCCGCGCGAAGACTTCCCGGTACTCCTTCCAAACCGGCGGATCTTCCGTCAGTGCATACGGCCCGCTGGTTTCGTACATCATCGTGTTGGCCGCTTCGATGGGAATCGCCGTCACCAGGGCCTGCAACACCTGGGTACAGGTCACAAGGCCCGGCGACAGGTTGAGACTGACCAACTCCGCGTTGGGACCCAGCGTCGACGACGCCGGATAGTTTCCGTCGGCGATCAGAACTTTGCCATGGTGTCCCGCGCGACCCAGGACTTCGTTGATCTTCGGATGAATCAGTTGGTGTTTGAGCACGAATAATTCCTCGGAATTCGGCGGATCGTCGGCGTGTTACATTCCCGCGCTCAGCGCATCCAGATGGCGAGCAAAGTGATCAGCGAGGACTTCCGTGTAGGTGTCGACGTGAGCTTCCAACACGGAACGGACCGCCGAGCCCAGGTCGGCGTCGGTCAACACCGAACCAAAGGTGCAATGCAGAATCTGCCGCCCCGGCTCGGTAAATCCCTTTCCTTGTGGCACGTCGGACCACATTTCCAAATACCGCTTTTCCAAATCGGTGGCGGTAGCTAATTCGGTCTGTGGCGGCGAGGAATCGAGGGTCGCGGAAACGTGATAAGTCGCCTTGTCGGTGTTGTAGCGCTCGCGGGCAAAGTCGATGATCCGCCGCAGCAAGGCTTCGTCGTGGCGGGCGACCACGCGCAGCGCCTCCAAGTAACTGGTCCCCGCCGTCTTGACATGAAACCGTCCCTTGGTCGCCCGAGCGAAAGCGGTGTACATCGAGATCTTGTCCGACCCGGAGTGCAAGCTCAGTTTGTAAGGCCCCAGCAGCTCGGCGATCGCGGCGTGGTCGTTCAGCGATCGTTCGAGCGCGGCGACATCCCCTTTGAAGTCGACCCCCTTTTCAAAATCGCCGATGAACCGCGGCGCTAAACTGACCAGCTTCATATCGCGGCTCAAGCACTGGTCGGCGATGATGTAGTGTTCGGCCAATGTGGTCGGTTGTTCGGTTTCGTCCACGCTCAATTCGATCTCAAAGTCCCGCTCGCCGGCCGCGTGCACTTGGGCGATGTGTTCCGCCAGCTTCAGCGCGGCGTTGATCGCGGAGCCGTATTTGACGGCCGCTCGCATGCAAGCTTCGTCGGTCAATTCGACGTTGGCGCCCGTCGACAGGCCGATCGTTTTGCCGACGTATTTGTCGAACCAATCGACTTCACCAGCAATGGCCGAAAACTTTTCGCGCAGTGTTGACTCGTCGTAGTCGTCCGCGGTCGCGTCGACGTTGTCGGAAGGGTCGATCGTATAGAACGTAAAACCGGCGGCAAACGTCACGTCGACATCCGCGTTCGTTTTCAGGTGGTCGGCATCGGCACCCGTGCCGCCAGACCAGCCCGCCTCGTTCATGCCTTGCAACGCGTCGCTCATGACCTGTTCGGCCGTGCGGTTGGTGCGCTGCATCTCGCGAATGGACTGCTGCGGATAAATCGGCTCGATCCCCGCGCCCGATCGCTTCATCGCCTCGACGTGCCCCGGTGTCGCCGAACCGATTCGATCACCAAAACCAAAGCTTGGCTTAAGACCGAGCGTTTCGCAGGTGCCTGTACTCATGGTAAAAAAGTCCGTTAGGGAACCGGAGTAGTTGGGAAAAGTGTCATCAAGCGGCCACTATAACGGTTGCCTTTACACAGCACCAGGGACCGCTTTCGTCGCCACGCGGCCGCTCACTGCCGGTGCCTTGAACGATAGTAATTGCGTTACAAGTGAGCTTGGCGGCAGCACACTGCTCGCCCACGGCGGGGTTGTCGGATCGCTATCATGCTATTGGACGGGCAATCGCCGACGGTCAGTCGACCGGGCGTGCCGAAGTGTGGCTCCCGAAGCCAAACTGTTCGTTCATTTTTGCTGCCATCGTGAGCTGCCTTATCGACTAATTCCATCTCGGGAGCGATAGATTGTGAGTACTGTTCCGTCGTGTCGAATCCGCGCCGTCAATGACGCGGACGTGTCGGCCAGTGGCGACTATGTGCTGCATTGGGTGATCGCATTTCGTCGCGGGCAATACAATTTCAGCCTCCAGCGATCCGTCGAATGGGCAAAGAAACTGAACAAGCCGCTAGTGATCTTGGAAGCCCTGCGCTGCGACAACCCATGGGCCAGCGATCGCCTGCATTCTTTTGTCATCCAAGGCATGGCGGACAATGCGGCGCACTTTATGAAGAAGAACGTCCTGTACTATCCCTATATCGAGCCAAAGCGCGGATCGGGGAAAGGTCTCCTAAAGCAGCTTGCCAGTCGCGCTTGCTTAGTCGTGAGCGATGATTTCCCAGCATCTTTTCTACCCCGCAAGATCAGCGCCGCGGCAACTCAGGTGCCGGTGCGATTCGAATTGGTCGATTCGAACGGTCTCTTGCCGATGCGTGCCGCGCACAAAGTCTTTGCCCGCGCGTTTGACTTTCGGCGTTTCTTGCAGAAGAACCTAACACCGCACCTGGCCGAAATTCCAGCTCGTGATCCGTTAGCGCGAAAGAGGTTGCCGGTACTGAATGCTCTGCCAACTCGCGTCACAACGCGGTGGCCGATGACCAGGCCGGAAAAGCTACTTGGCTCGGCCGTCGTTCAGTCGCTTCCGATCGACCATTCCGTAAAAGCCGCCGAGACCGTGGGCGGCTCGCGGGCGGCCAACAAAGCGCTGAGGACGTTTCTCAATGACCGGCTTTCGATCTACGAATCGGATCGCAATCAGCCTCAGCGGGAGGCAACTAGCGGGTTGTCGCCCTATCTACACTTCGGCCATATTTCGCCTCATCAAGTTTTCGAGCAGTTGACGCGTTTAGCCGAATGGACACCGAACCAAGTTGCCGAAAAGGCAAACGGCAGCGCCACCGGTTGGTGGGGCGCGAAGCCCGAGGTCGAATCGTTCCTGGATGAACTGATCACATGGCGCGAGTTAGGATACAACATGTGTTCACAGCGCGACGATTTCGATCAATATGAATCGTTGCCCGATTGGGCGCGGCGGACGCTGGCCAACCACGAATCCGATCCGCGGGCGCACACTTATTCTTTAGAGCAATTCGAGCAAGCAGCAACCCACGACGCATTGTGGAACGCGGCCCAACGGCAACTGGTGCGCGAAGGCCGCATTCATAACTACTTGCGGATGCTGTGGGGAAAGAAGATCCTCCAATGGTCGGCTTCACCCCGTGAGTCGCTGGAAATCATGATCGAGCTGAACAACAAATACGCTTTGGATGGCCGAAACCCAAACTCTTACAGCGGTATCTTCTGGGTCCTTGGTCGCTACGATCGCGCATGGGGGCCGGAAAGGCCCATTTTCGGCAAGATCCGTTACATGAGCAGTAAGAACACGGCTCGAAAAGTTAAGGTGCGACAGTTTCTCGAAACGTACTCGGCGTCCGGCGGCCAATGCACGTCTAATAAAAAAACCCGGCCTCCGCGGAAGCCGGGTGTGAATGCCTAATGCCAGACGATCGACTTAAATGTCGTAGTACAGGCAGAACTCGTACGGATGCGGTCGCAGGCGAATGGCATCGACCTCGTTGGTCCGCTTGTAGTGGATCCACGTCGAGACAACGTCGTCGGTGAACACGTCCCCACGAAGTAGGAAGTCGTGGTCTCGTTCGAGCGCGTCCAGCGCCGCGTCCAGCGAATCTGGAGTTTGCGGGACTTCGGCCGCTTCCTCGGGTGCCAGATCGTAGATGTCCTTATCCAAGGCACTGCCGGGATCGATCTTGTTCTGAATGCCATCAATGGCCGCCATCAGTATCGCGCTGAAAGCGAGATACGGATTGCAGCTTGGATCGGGGCAACGGAACTCGACGCGTTTCGCCTTCGGACTGGGGCTGTACATCGGAATTCGACAAGCGGCCGAACGGTTACGCTGCGAATACGCCAGGTTGACCGGAGCTTCGTAGCCCGGCACCAATCGCTTGTAACTGTTGGTGGTCGGGTTGGTAAACGCCAACACCGCCGGAGCATGCTTGAGCAACCCACCGATGGCATTCAGGGCCATCTCGCTGAGACCGGCATATCCGCCGCCGGCGAAGAGCGGCTCGCCTTCTTTCCACAAAGACATATGCGTGTGCATGCCCGAGCCATTGTCGCTGAAGACCGGCTTAGGCATGAACGTGACAGTCTTGCCGTGCTGCTTGGCGACATTCTTGACGATGTATTTGTAGAGCAACATCGAGTCGGCCATGCTGACCAATTCGCCGAATCGCAAGTCGATTTCCGCTTGTCCGGCGGTGCCGACTTCATGATGCTGGCACTCGACGTTCAAACCACAGTCGATCATGGTTTGCATCATTTCGTTACGGATGTCCATCATCTGGTCGGAAGGCGGCACGGGGAAGTAACCTTCCTTATGGCGCAGCTTGTAGCCCAAGTTCGGACCTTCGTCCTTGCCTCGGTTCCACTCGCCTTCGATGCTGTCGACATGGTAATAGCCGGCGTTGGGAGTCTGGTCGAAGCGAACGTCGTCGAAGATAAAGAACTCGGCTTCCGGACCAAAAAAGGCCGTGTCGGCGATTCCGGTGCTGCGCAGATAGTTGACCGCCTTGCGAGCGACGTTGCGAGGATCGCGGCTGTAATCTTCGCCGGTGATCGGATCTTGAATGTTGCAGATCATCACCAGCGTCGTCAACTTCGTGAACGGGTCGATGAACGCCGTGTCGGGCTGCGGCATGACGAGCATGTCGGATTCGTTAATGGCCTGCCAGCCACGGATGCTCGAGCCGTCGAAGCCGAGACCGTCCTCGAAGACATCCTCGGTGAGTCCGCCTACGGGAATCGTAAAGTGTTGCCACAAGCCGGGGAAATCCATAAATCGGAGGTCAACCGCCTTTACATCCTTCTCGCGGCACATTGAAAGAACTTCGCTGGGCGTCACGTTCATCTTCCTTTCTCTGACTAAAACAGAAACTAGACCGGCTGTATTTAGGAACAATCACCCTCTGTGTTGCAGCAGGTGATACTACAAACTGACGGAGTTTCGGCAGGTGCTACATTCCGTCATCAGGCTGATATTCGCAGCGCGGAAAGAAGTCCGTCACTACTAACTTGCCTGGGCCGATTGCCCGTGGATGCAAGGCCAGCGCCGTCCGAGTGCGTTGATTGCTTGCGTTATAGTGGTTACCCGATAGAAATCAATGGGTTACGTGTTTTTTGTTGAGCTGGATAAAACGCACAAAAGGCGGTCGCTTGCCTGCTTGTTAGGCAGGCATTGAATAAGTTGTAAGCAAATCGAGTCTCGCGCGATCCAACAGAGGGGTGCCTGCTGGGCAGCCCGCTATGCAACAATCGGCTACTTCAATTCTTCCAACAAGTCCTTGTCAATCTTGGCCTTCACCGTGCGGCGGTCGAGCCCCAGTTGTTTGGCGGTTTGTTCGTAACTGCCCAGCCGGGCGTAGACCATCGTGCAGTATTGTCGCAACAGGTCTTCGGCGGTCAGCGCGCCCTGTTCGACGAGTGTCAGCAATCGCTGACACGGCTCGTCGGCAATTTCGCGTTCGACTCGTTCGGGCGGCGTGTACCGGTTATGAATCATGACATTGCGAACACATTGTTCCAATTCGCGGATATTGCCCGGCCACGGATAATCGCCACCCAAGTTGGCTTCGATCCAGACTTCCACTTCGGCGGCGACCGAGGCAGCTTCCTCGCCCGCCAGTTGGCCCGCGATGTGCAACACCAGGTTGTGCAGATCGTCGGGTGCGTCGGCCAACTGCTCGGCCAAGGAGGGAGTGGAAATCAAGTCACTGCACAGCCGGTAATAGAAATCGGCTCGAAATCGACCCTCTTTGATTTCCAGGGCCAAATCGCGATTTGTCGCGGCAATGATCTTGCCACGAAACTTGCGCTCTTGCACTTCACCCAAGCGCTGAAACACGCGTGACTGAAGCACTCGCAACAACTTGACCTGAATCGCTGGATCGAGTTCGCCAATCTCGTCCAGAAAGACGGTTCCCAGCCGGCTGCAAGTTTCCAGCCAACCTTGGCGATCGCCCACCGCGCCGGTGAACGCTCCTCGGCAATGCCCAAACAGTTCGGATTCAATCAACGTTGGCGAAAGAGCCGAGAGATTGAGCGGATAGAACGAAGTGGAAAAATCTTCCTCAAATTGCCGCTTGGCTACGTCGAAGGGAATGTATCGCGACAGGCCGACAGCCCGGGCCACCAGTTCCTTGCCCGTTCCCGATCCACCCGCGATAAGCGTCGTGAAATCGCCCATGCGGCCGTATAGAGTCCGTCGATAGCGGCGCATATCGTGCGTAAACACCGATTGCCAAACCGCCGCCCGCAAACGGGCCGCCGGCATCGATCGTCCGACGATGAAGTAGTAGATATGGTGGAAGGCGCGGCGGATCTGAAAGAAATCGGCAAACAGATGCGCCGGATCCAATTGGCTGGGAAACCGCCGCTCGCCGAGGGACAGATAAAAATGAAACTCGTCAACGAAGTCGTCCCAGGAGGCGACTTCCTGTGACGCCTTGGACGGTTTCTTTTGCGCTTCGCTGGTGACCGCATCGCGCAGCGTGTTTCGAAAGCGATAATACAAAACATACTGCACCAGATCTTCGTACAGCAGCAGTTCTGTTTCGCTTGCGTCGCTGCCTCTTGCCAATTGCTCACGCAGTTTGGTCGCCAGGCCCTCCGCCCGTTCGTTGAGCCGTTTGACATTCGCCCGCTCGCCATCGATTTCGTCGGACTTACTCCACACCGCGTCCGACTGGTCGAACGCATTGCCCAGCGCCTGACGCTCAAGCTCGACCCGTTCCGGCAAGAACTGGTTGCAGTAGGTCAGCTTGGAGAGCGTTTCCAAAAACGCGCGGTCGTTCGTGTCCAGCCATGCCATATACGTTTTCTCCCGTTAGCTCTTTAGTCTATCGCGTATCGGCTCGCCGGTCACACTAGCCAAGGGCAACAAGCAGCCAGAATCCATGCTCAATTCAATTGCATACGGGACATCCACGGCTGCATCTTGATATGATGACTGGGCTTTAGGAAATCCGGTCCATCTCGATCACAAGGGAGTTTGCCATGTCCGCAACATCCAATCGGCGTCGATTTCTGCAAACCGTGGGCGTGGGCGGGGCGGTGGGATTGGGCGAGTTGGGGCTGCTTGGCAGGCTTCCGGCGGTTTCGGCC
Organism: Planctomycetota bacterium; assembly: GCA_029259935.1. Next base: position 7,496 of record JAJDEH010000141.1, on the reverse strand, counting down.
GACGACACAAAGCTCGACACCAAGCTTGTCCAGTTGCAAAGCGGAATTGAACCTCTGGTGCGACTGCTGGAAGAAACGCCTCGCGATAGATTGCTTGAAGAGGTTGCCGCCAAGATTCATGGCGGCACGTCTTATCGCGAGGTACTCGCCGCGCTGCTGTTGGCTGGAGTTCGCAATGTGCAGCCACGTCCGGCGGTCGGCTTCAAGTTTCATGCGGTGTTGGTGGTCAACTCGGCCCATCTGGCGAGCCTGTCGTCGCCTGATGAAGATCGCTGGCTGCCCATCTTCTGGGCGCTGGACTATTACAAAGACAAACAGCTTGAAGAAGAGCGCGCCAGTGGCTGGAAAATGAAATCCGTCGATGAGAGTGCCGTCCCTCGCGCTAGCAAAGCCAAAGCCGCCTTCATCGCCGCCATGGAGAATTGGGACGAAGAGGCGGTCGACGCAGCCGTGGCGGGATTGGCTCGGACCGCGGGTGCCAACGAGATCTTTGAACTGTTCTATCGCTATGGGGCGCGCGACTACCGCTCGATCGGCCACAAAGCGATCTACGTCGCCAATAGCTGGCGGACCTTGCAGTGTATCGGCTGGCGGTACGCCGAGCCGGTGCTGCGATCGCTGGCGTTCGCACTGGTGAATCATCGTGGCGAGGAAAATCCGGCCAAGAGCGACTTGGCGGCGGATCGGCCTTGGCGACGAAACCTCAAACTTGAAAAAGAAATTGGCCCCACATGGCTGGATGGCAAAGTCGACTCCGGTGCAACCCGTGAGTTGCTTGAAACATTGCACGGCGGAACGCAGGACGAGGCGACGGATCAAGCGGTCGCGTTGCTCAACAAGGGCGTCGCTCCGCAATCGATTTGGAATGCCGTCATGGTTGGCTCGGGCGAACTTTTGATGCGGCAGCCGGGCATCATCGGCCTACACACGCTGACCACGGCTAACGCACTGCACTACGCCTATCAGGCGACGGGCGACGACTCGACGCGGCGGATGTTATTGTTGCAGGCCTGTGCCTTCCTGCCGATGTTCCGTGGTTCCGCAAGCGGTCGCGGAAAGGTGAGTGACATTGGCATTGATGACCTTGAGCCGATTCCCGTGGAGCAAACGGATGTCGCGGGCGCGATGGAAGAGATCTTCGCCGATGTTAGCCGCAATCGGCGGCAGGCGGCCGGTAAGGTGCTGGCCTACATGCGGGCCGGCGGCGACGCCCGAGCGCTGATCAATACGGCGCGCCGGCTGGTGTTTCTAAAGGGCCGCGACGCTCACGATTACAAGTTCAGTTCGGCTGTGTTGGAAGATTATCACCACCTCAGCGCCGATTGGCGAGACCAGTTTCTAGCGCTTGGCGTGTTCAATCTGCGTGGCTCGGGCGAGCGGGAAAACAGTTTGGTTAAGCGAACGCGGGAAGCTGTCGGTCAAAAGTGACTTCGGACGGTTATTGCTCATTGATTTCGTGATCACGGTGTGTGAATATGGAGGTTGATCTAGTTGCTGCTTTGACTTTCGCTATCCCGCCATGAGGCTACTTTCGGAGAAAGTGGCCGACAGAAATAAGGAACCCGCCGTGAATGATCAACGCACTCGCGTTACTCGTCGCCAAGCCATTTCCACCGGTCTTCAGCTTGGAGCGATTGCCATGACTTCCGGACTGACTTCGACCGTCTCGGCCGCCAAACCGAAGGCCGATCCCGGCTTCATCGATGCTCACGTCCATGTTTGGACACCAGATACCAAATCCTATCCCCTGGCCGACGGCTTCAAAAAAGAAGACATGCAGCCGGCCAGCTTCACGCCCGACGAGCTATTCAGCAATTGCCGGCCCAACGGTGTCGACCGAATTGTGCTGATTCAAATGAGCTTCTACCGGTTCGACAATTCTTACATGCTGGACATGATGAAGAAGCACAAAGGAGTTTTCTCGGGCGTGGCCGTGATCGACGCGAACCGCGATCCCGCCAAGACCATGAAGGCGCTGGCCAAACAAGGAGTGCGTGGATTTCGAATTCGCCCACACGACCAAGGGCCGGACCAGTGGTTGGAGGGCGACGGAATGAAGGCGATGTGGAAGTGCGGCGCGGAAGAAGGGCTGGCCATGTGCCACTTGATCGACGCCAAATTCCTGCCATCGGTCGATCGCATGTGCCGGCGAAACCCGAAAACTCCCGTCGTCATCGACCACTTTGCCCGCATTGGCATCGATGGCCAAGTCCGCAAAGCCGACCTCGACAACCTCTGCGCCTTGGCCAAGCATAAGACGGTCTCGGTAAAATTGTCGGCATACTATGCGCTGGGTAAAAAGAAGGCACCCTACAAAGATCTGGGCCCGATGATTCGTCGCGTACTGGACGCCTTTGGACCAGAACGATGCATGTGGGCCAGCGACGGTCCCTTTCAGGTCGTTGGCGGCCACGAATACAAACCGTCGATTGACTTGATCAAGACTGGGCTGGACTTCCTTTCCGACAGCGATCGCGAGTGGATCTTGCGCAAGACGGCGGAGAGGGTCTTTTATTCCTGAGCCCACCTTGCACGGTTGCGATCCTACGCAAGATGGATCGCAGTCGGGGTACCATCACTGGTCGAATCAAAGATCACAATCGGCCAGGCTCGCCGTACGGTAGCGATTTTCAGGATTCGATCAACCAGAACGGGCTCAACGGTCGGGCGACTGCTCGGTCACTGCTTGGTTGAATCGATCGTCTGGCATTGATCGCCGGTAACGAGAAGGGCCACTGTTCTTAGTCTTAACCATTGCTCGTTTTCTTACGGTGCGGGAATCACCATTTCGGGTCAAATGGCCGAAGATCGTATGCCTTTTCTCAATCACCGGCCGATCTACTAATCACACAAGAAATATGCGCTTGGAAGCCATGACCGTGGCTAGGCTCCTCCCGGTCCAAAATCACGGTCCCTTTTTTTGCAATTGTCAGGCACTGCGACTGCCTTGCAAACTCCCTATCTTCTTGAACAAGGAGGTCCTTCCCATGAAGGTCTACTCGCTCCGTGCGATGGCCGCGTTGATCATCGGCGCGACATGTTGTGTCCAGGCTCAGGCGCAAGGATATTATGCGTCGGCCTACAACTCCGATGCACGTCCCACCGCCGCTCGATCATTAAATGCCATGACGACGTCACACGCCCATCTCGCCGAGGAACACGTCGGTACCGGACTCGATGCCGGCCCTAGCGACGAGTTTCTAAATGAAGAATATCTCGGTGGCGGACTTGGTGGCGGTCGTTGCGGCGACACCGGTTGCATGGCTGGCTGCTGCGCACCGTGCGCCGACGCCTGCCCGGCAATTGAGTTTTGGATGGATGCCACGTTTTTCCGTTTCCACAAAACGGGTGGCGTGAATGTCGGTAATAGCGATCAAGGCGTTGCTGACGAAGAGAACGCCGAGCTGGGCTATTTCCTTTCGCCCCGCTTCAACATGCGCTATTACAACTCCAGTGGTATGTATTGGCAACTGAGCTATTTCGAGTTCAACCATGGCACTCTGTTGACGGCCAACGATGCCGGCTCGCACATTGGCGTGCGAAGTTGGACGTTCGATTCGGTCGTCGGCGAGCGCTTCATGCTCAATCGCAAATGGACCATCGATTGGAACGGTGGCCTTCGTCTGTACAATTACAGCGAAACCGCGATCGATCGTGACGAAGTTTCCCTCAACAACCCCGAATTCAACTTCGACCACTCTTGGGGTATCGGTGGAATTCTCGGAATCGAAGGCACTCGCAGCATCGGCAACGGGCTGTCCGTCTACGGTCGCGCGAAACTCGGCATCATCCACGGCGACCATACGGTGGCTTGGAACCGTGACGGTACTTTCGTGAACCGTCAACTGCTTGACGAAAACTTCATCCATACCGAATTTGCCACGGGCGTCGAGTATAGCACTTGCACGGCTTGCGGGGTGGAAGTCATCGCCAAAGCGGGGGCCGAATGGATTACCTACGAGGACGCCAGCAGCGCGTTCGCCGTCGGGGCACCGGAAACTAGCCGAGCCGCTGGCGCGGACGTTGGTTACGGTGGTGTCACCTTCTCGCTTGGCTTCTATCGTTAAGATAGACAGCCAGACGACGGTAGCGATACCGACTGACGACGTAAGTGAAATTCAAAAGACCTGGCTGCTTCGAAGTCGTCTTCGAACGCCAGGTTTTTTCTATTTCCAGCGCAAAAAGTACCTCTTGGATGATAACAGGGGTATCGCTTGTGCCCTGCCAATCAACCTCTCGATTTATCCCTACTCACGGGCCGGAGTGGAGGGTGACGATCAAACGGATTGATCGGGTCTTGACGATTGCTAGGCCGCAGGATCGCGCGTACAACAACGGTCCACGGTTAAACCTATCGGGTTGTTCCGATTATCCCCGTCTCTTGCTCAAGTTTTGCTGGATTCGTCCTGAGGACGACACCGAAAGCTTTCATTTTTCCGTGCCGCTAGTCGATTCCATTCATACATGCGGTATTTCGAGATGCCGACGGTTGTGGCCGAGGCCGCGGACGGCCCGAACCACAAGCCTTGACGCATCTCCCCTACCACCGCAACCTACCTCGGAACATCCCCTACCTTCTCGAACACGGAGGTCCTTTTAATGAAGGTCTACACCCAGAGTGCGATGGCTGTCGCGGTCGTCGCCGCGATGTGTTGTGTGCAGGCTCAGGCGCAAGATTATTACGCCTCAGCCTACAATCCCGCCGACGCTTATGTTGCCAGTACTGCATCGTTGGAAAACGATATGGCGACTCTGCGCGGCAACCTTGGCGGCGGCGAAGACGGCGCTGGCTGCTGCGATACTGGCTGCTGTGACGCTGGTTGCTGTGGCGCTGGCTGCTGCGATCCTTGTTGTGGCGATTGCGGTTGCAACGATTCCTGCCCAGCGGTTCAGTTTTGGGTAGACGCCACCTTTCTTCGCTTCCACAAGACTGGTGGCGTGCGAGTTGGTAACGACGCTGGTGAAGACGCCGAACTAGGTTACTTCATTTCGCCGCGTTTCAACCTGCGTTTTTACAACTCGAACGACATGTACTGGCAGATCAGCTACTTTGAGTTCAACCACGGCACGCTGCTGACGGTTGGCGATCCTGGTTCACACATTGGCGTGCGTAGCTGGACGTTGGACGCCGTCGCTGGCGAGCGTTTCATGCTCAATCGCGATTGGGTCATCGACTGGAACGGTGGTGCACGTCTGTATAACTACAGCGAAACCGCGACGGATGCCAATGAAGCTGAATTCAACTTCGATCACTCTTGGGGCATCGGTGGCATCCTGGGGATCGAAGGTAGCCGCAGCATCGGCAACGGCCTGTCCGTCTATGGTGGTGCGAAACTCGGCATCATCCATGGCGACCATACGGTCATTTTCCGCCGCGACAACGTCACCGTGAACCGACGCCTGTTGGACGAAAACTTCATCCACACCGAACTCGGCACGGGTGTTGAATACAGCACTTACACTGCCAGTGGCGTCGAAGTTATCGCCAAAGTGGGTGCGGAATTCATTACTTACGAGAACGCCAGCAGCGCGTTCGCCCTTGCCCCGGGTGAAGTAGCCCGCGGTCCTGGTGCTGACGTTGGTTATGGTGGTTTCACCTTCTCGCTTGGTATCTACCGCTAAGCTAGAGAATCAAATCGACTGTGATAGCAGTCGGCTGATTTGAGAACTACGAAACCCGGCTTTTTTTAAGCCGGGTTTCTTTATTTCTTGGCCGAGGAATAGCTGCGAGACGGATCAGATGCCCCGATTGCGAGCTTCGGCAGCACGAGCAATCCCCCGCATTCCGTCCATACGAAGCGGACAAATTCTCCTCCCTGGCAAACAGTGTTTAGCGTTGCCAAGGATTCTTCCGTTTCCGCGCATGGCATTCATCGTTCGTCGCGCCAAAACCTGCTTCGCCCAGTCGCGAGCCTTGTCGGCGAGGCCTGGAATCCGCTAGCAATGCCGGTGTTCCGCCCAAATCGTGTTAACCTTTAACGATTGTGACGATTATCTGGCATCTTCGGGTTCTGATCGTAACATTGGATCTGATGAATGTGCTGAATCGCTGCATTCTGCTGGTCATACGGTCGATTCTTTCTCAAGGCACAGGTCACATGGCACCGCGGTGGCCGACCCGCATCTAGGGCCGCCCGGAAAACTGATCATGTCTTTGCCTGCTGCCGGCTCGCTTTTCCCGACTCAAGTCCAACACCATCTTTTTTCACTACAGGGGATGACCACCATGCCTCATTCCAAGACCACTCTGTGGGCCGTCGCATTTATGTTGTGCGCCGGAGGAATTCACCAAACTCAAGCCCAGCAGGTTTCCGCGCCGGGAGGCTACCAAGCGTCGTTGAATGACGATGATTATGTGGCCCGCGCCCAGTCGCTAGAAGCGGAATTTGCTCAGGTCGGACACACGATCGGCAGCGGCTGCTGCGATCCCGGCTGCAACTGTGACAATTGCTGCGAATCCTATTGCGACTCGTGTTGCGACACGGGCTGCGATTCGTGCTGCTCTAGCCAGTCGTGCATGGCCATTCAGTTTTGGGTAGATGCCACCATGCTCCGCTTCCACAAGACGGGCGGCGTGCGAGTTGGAAACGACATCGGTGAAGACGCGGAAATCGGCTACACCCTTTCGCCTCGCTTCAATCTGCGTTTGTATAACGCCAACGGCATGTACTGGCAGCTCAGTTACTTTGAATTCAACCACGGTACTCTGCTGACGGGCAACGATCCTGGCTCCCACCTCGGCGTGCGTAGCTGGACATTGGATGCCGTCGCTGGCGAGCGGTTCATGCTCAATCGCGATTGGGTCGTCGATTGGAACGGTGGTGCGCGTCTGTATAACTACAGCGAAACTGCAATTGATCGCAACGAAGTGGCCAACAATTTCACCGAATTCAACTTCGATCACTCTTGGGGCATCGGTGGAATTCTGGGAATCGAAGGCAGCCGCAGCCTCGGCAACGGCTTGTCGGTTTATGGTGGCGCGAAGCTCGGTATCGTCCACGGTGACCATACACAAATTTGGAACCGCAACGGTGCGAACGTCGTAAGCCGAAGAAACCTCGACAACAACTTCATCCACACGGAACTTAGCACCGGTGTCGAATACAGCATCTGCACCGCTGGCGGCACTGAAATCATTACCAAACTTGGTGCTGAATTCATTACCTATGAAAACGCCTCCGGCCAGTTCACCAGCCCGTCAACTGTTGAAGCCGTCCGCAGCTCCGGTGCCGACGTCGGCTATGGTGGTTTCACCCTTTCGCTTGGTGTCTATCGCTAGAAGAAAGACGCTTCTTCCTGGGTGAAATGTTGAACTTTCAATACCCGGCTTCTAAAAAGAAGTCGGGTATTTTTTTGGTTTGCCAGGCATGTTTTTCAACTTGAGGGTGTAAGTCCCTTATCCAACTTGATGGAGGTGAAGGATTAGCGAAGCGCAAGGGCGTCGTCGCGAGGCGGGGTCTGAAGGCAGCGTGTAGCAAAGTCGCGGCCCGACGCAC
>JAJDEH010000015.1 GCA_029259935.1 Planctomycetota bacterium | reverse complement strand
CCAGCTATTTCGGCGTAATGTCGTTAACATGTCGGCGAAACTCGGCTGTGATTTCCAGTAGTACCACGGTCGATCGGGGAACTGCAGATCGGCATGCCCTTCGGTCGCGAACCACACGATCGTGAGGCTGTACAGGAACATCGCCATCGGCGCGGTTCGTTGCACCGCCAACGGAGTTCGGTTCGCCGGGTCTTCCAGACCAAGGTGCTGCTTGCAATCATAGTGCGTCACCTCGATCGACCAACGCAGCGAGAATTTAGAAAGGATCTCGCGCGGCTCCAAGCTCACATCGGTGCTGTAAAAGATCCGCGTTGGCCGACTGCCCACGGTGTCTTGCGAAAGCACAAAACGCAGCAACCGATCCTTGCCTGCTTTGTAGTACAGCCCGGTTCGCGTCTTCACGCGCAGCGAACCATGCAAGCCGTACTGATCGAAGTGCAGCGTCTTCCAGCGGGTGCGGTCTTGCTCCCAAGCCTCGGCGCTCTTCAGTCGATCGCCCTTTTTGCATCGCGGGCCGCGACGGACTTTCGTCTGCTTGGGTGCCGGCGCATAAAGGGCCGCCTGGGCATGCACCGGGCCGATCAAATCAAAATTATCTGGCAGCTTCGACAGCACGCTTTTGCCACTGTAGAGGCTGTCGACCACGAGGACGAACCGGCGATCGGGGAACCAGGCGGCAATCAAAGCGATCATCTGGGCCATCAATTCGGGCCGTGTTCGATGGGCTTTTGCGTCCACTTTGTGATTCCTCTTGGCATTGGCAGCGGATTTCTTCTTCGCCGCCGCGGCGCGTTTGGCTTGTTTCGATGCGGCGCGAACCTGGCTTGCCGTGAGCTTCTTCTTGCGTTTGCCTTTGCCTTTGGTGAGTCCTTGCTTGTTGCGGTACAGCCGCATGCAAATGGGCAGCGAGAAGACCTTGCTCGGCGCCCACCACGGGTTGCTGATGACGATGCACAAATCGACCCAGTCGTGCCCCCAGTGGCAGATCTTTTTGGACTTCGATGAACTGAGCGCATCGTGGTGCATGCCGGTGCCGAAGATGCCCAGTCCGCGTTTGCGGCAGAGCGTGTCATCTCCGGCCAGCACGATCGTGGCGTCTGGACCGATTAGAGAGGACACGATGAGCTTCGCCAGCACCTTCCAAAGGTGGTCGATTTCCCAGACCGCTTGAGAGAAGAAGCGGTGGTAATCGCTGAAGTGTCCATTGCCGACCGAATCGCTGGAGAGAATCAGATCGGTGACGTAACGGTGCCGCACCGACAGAATCCAGCCCGTCATCAGCAACCGAAAGGTTTGAAAACTGGGTGTGGTGAACACCGGCGAGAACGTCAGTAGCAAAGACTCGAACGAACTGGTAAGTTCCATCGTAGGCGGCTTCCGTGCCAGAGAAATTGAAAGGTAAGATGGTCAATTTCAATTGTCACGGGCCGCCTTTTTCGCGCCAATACCAGTCACGAAAAGTGCAAAACAGGAATTTAGGAGGCTTCGCCCTTACGGAAGAATTCCAGCCAGCCACGGGGGCAGATCATCAGACAACTGCACTGGCTTGCCGTTCTGATAATAGGCAACTTGCCGAAATGGTCGCGACAAGTCGTCATTGTCGTACACCAGGACGTGCGGTAGGACGAGGAGTGAGTTGCGCAGATTGTTCATCGTTCGCTCGAAACGTGAGCGGAGTTTTTCCGTTGGGACATCGTGCCCTCCCTGTTGAACCCGCATGCAAACCCGTTGCTCGGACACGTCGGCGCTGGCAACGCCAATGAAGCACAGAACAACATTAAAGCTGGCTTGCGCCGTTTCCTTTAGAAATCCCAGCTTATCGCCCACTGGATCCGAAAACACTGTTTCAAAAATGAAGCTCTCGGACCTGCCGACAAAGTCACGCCTCAACACTCCGGCGGCGTCCGCAGCGATGTAGGGGTCTAAATGGTGAAGCTTGGCAAGAATGTCGGCGTTAACAAATGGAAGGCCGGCGTACTCGAGGAATGCGTGAAAGAATGTCGACTTGCCGGCACCGTTTGGACCGGCAATCGCAACAACAACCGGGCGCTGGTCGAGAATGGTGTAGTCCATCACCCTGCCGGCTTGAACTCTCTATCGACAAATCGGCCGATCGTCCGAGTACCATCTTGGCTGATCCGAATGAGAATGTTCGGGTCGTCGGGACTAACTTCGAAATGAGGAAATGGCAGCTGAGTCAAGTGCTCGTGAAGTCGAGTCGCGCCCGTTTCGGTTTGGATCGCCGCCAGACAATCGCCCACGGACTCCGGAATCTTGATTCGTTGGAGTAGCTGTTGCCAGTTTTCGGTCTCCGGGGCAAGCCGCCGCACTTGGCCTGCAAAGTCCGATGTCAACCACGCCAGCATCTGAACGACCTCATCGTCGGCCGCGATAGACAGTTGCCTGTCGCGAAGTCCTTCGAATAAATGCCCCCGCAGGTGGCCGACGAATTCGTCTAGCTCTTCATGAAACGGGAATTCGTCCCATTCACCCGCCGCGCCGTCCGATTCTCGATTCTCACGCAGCTTCTTTGGGTCGCTCATCGCATGCCTCGAAGTGTCCTAACCAGCCTGATTCGCAGACCTGTTTGGCGGCTTTGAGTACGGTTTCGGTCCCGGCGGGCCCGCCTGCCGGATCATTAGATTCTAGCGCGGCGGCCTTCAAAAGTCGACGGAACGTATCGTTTACTTCATTAAGTGTTCGATATCCGTCAACGCTGAGTCGACACGCGGGATGTTCTCGATCCGTGGACAACATGGGTGCCTCCTGGCTAATTCTGGCATGTGGTAAGTGGTGAATAATCTGAAATGATGAACGCCACGTCAACTCGAAAAATGATGAGTAGCTAGCTACTGCGTCGTCAGATTACCTTGCTTCTTCAGATTAACTCGTTGCCAGCGCTTTCCAAAGGCGCGGGGGCGAGATGGGCAGGTCGCACATGCGGAGGCCGACGGCGTTGCGGATGGCGTTGGCGATGGCGGCCGGCGGTGGCACGATCGGAGTCTCGCCGACTCCTCGCACGCCGTACGGATGATCGGGATTAGGCACTTCGACGATAATCGTCTCGATCATCGGCAAGTCGTAGGCCGTCGGCATGCGGTAGTCGAGGAAGCTGGCATTTTTCATTTGGCCGGCGTCGTCGAAAAAGTACTCTTCATTCAATGCCCAGCCGATTCCTTGGACCGCGCCGCCTTGCATCTGGCCTTCGACATAGCTGGGATGGATCGCTTTGCCGGCGTCTTGAATTGCGGTGTATCGCAAGATCGCGACCTTGCCGGTTTCCACGTCGACTTCGACATCCACGATATGCGTGCCAAAGCCGTTGGTCGAGCTTTCCGGAGAGACCGACGCACGGCCCGTGATGCCCTGGCCCGTGGGCAGCATTTGAGCCGCCAATTCCTTGAAGGTTGCCGAATTGCCATTCTGCTGATAAACGCCGTCTTGCACGGATACATCTTCCGAATCGCATCGCCAGACTTTGGCGGCGAGTTCTTTCATTTGCCGCTCGATGTCGAGCGCCGCTTCATAGGCGGCCAGTCCCGTGGCGAACGTGACCCGGCTGCCGCCCGTGACGTCGGTGTAACCCACGCTGTCGGTGTCCATGACTTGCGGGTTCACCTCTTCGGCGGTGATGCCAAGTGTCTCGGCCAGTTGCATGGCGATCGACGTACGCGAACCGCCGATGTCGGTCGAGCCTTCCAACAAATTGACCGTGCCGTCCGCGTTGACGTTGGCGGTGACGCTCGACTTGAGTCCGGCGTTGAACCAGAAACCGGTGGCGATGCCACGTCCCCGGTGCGGGCCTTCGAGGGACGAATTCCAATGATCACTTTCCTTCGCGGCCCGTAGCGTTTCGATGCAACCGACCCTGGGATAGGCCGGGCCGTCGACACGGCGCGTGCCCTCTTTCGCCGCGTTCTTCAAACGGAACTCGAGGGGATCGATGTTCAGTTCATGAGCCAATTCGTCGATCACGCTTTCGCAGGCGAACGCCGCTTGTGTCGAGCCGGGGGCGCGATAGGCCTGCGTTTTTGGCTTGTTCACACAGACGTTGTAGCCGTCGACTTTCGCGTGCGGAAATTCGTAGCAGCTAAAAACGCACATGCAGCCGGGGCCGATCGGACCGCCTGGAAACGCGCCCGCCTCGAATGCGATGTAAGCTTCGCCCGCCGTGATCCGGCCGTCCTTGGTCGCGCCGATCTTGACCCGCATGTAGGAACCGGGCGTCGGCCCCGTCCCTTCGAAGACTTCGTCGCGCTGCATGGTAAGCTTCACCGGGTGGCCACATTTGCGGCTCAGCACGGCGGCGACCGGCTGTAGATAAACCGCGATCTTGCCGCCGAAGCCGCCGCCAATTTCGCAGGGAGTTACCAGGACGCTGGAGAGCGGGATTTTTAGGAGTTCGGCCGTTTGCTGGCGGCAGGTGAACGAGCCTTGGGTCGCGGTCCAAATGCGCAGCCGTCCGTCTTCATTCCAATCAGCCACGGCGGCGTGCGGTTCGATGTAGCCCTGATGAACGCTGGCGGTGTGGAATTCCCTTTCGACCACGACGTCGGCTTCGGCCAAACCTTGCTCGAGTTGGCCCTTTGCAAAGTGCAGATGCCGATCGATGTTGCTTGGCTTTTTCGACAGCTTTCCCAGCGAATCGGTATGCACGTTCTCGTGCAGCAAGGGAGCGTCGTCTTTCATCGCGTCGCGAATATCGACGACGGCGGGAAGCGGCTCGTATTCGACTTCAATCAGCTTCACGGCTTGCTCGGCGGTGTGTAGGTCTCGCGCGGCGACGGCGGCAACGGCGTGGCCCTTGTAAAGCACTTTGCCGCGTGCCAGCACGTTGGAAGCCAGATGCGTGAGGTTGACATTGCCTTCGCCCAGATGGGCGATCTTGTCCTCGGGGTCGGGAATGTCGGCCGCCGTGGCGACGGCCAGAACGCCGGCGAGCTGTTCCGCTTTCGAAGTGTCGATCGACTTGATCCGCGCATGGGCATGGGGACTGCGCAACATCTTCGCGTGTACAAGGTTCGGCAATTGCAGGTCGGCGGTGTAGACCGCCTTGCCGGTCACTTTGTCCGCGCCGTCGTGGCGCACGGGACGCGTGCCAATGACTTTGTACTTCTCTTCCGGATTCGAGAGGACGATGTTGCCGTTGGATGTGTTGCCGTTGGATGTTTTGTCGTTCATTAGTTGGACTCCTGCATCTTGTGGGCAGCTTGTTGGACGGATCGAATGATCTTGTCGTAGCCCGTGCAGCGACATAGGTTGCCTGCCAAGTTGAAACGGATTTGCTCTTCGGTGGGCTGAGGCTCTTTATCCAACAGCGCCTTGGCCGCGACGATAAATCCGGGAGTGCAAATGCCGCATTGCAACGCCGCGCCTTCCAGGAAACATTGCTGCACATCGTGCAAGTGTCCGTGATCGGCAATGCCCTCGATCGTGGTGATTTCGGCCCCTTCGGCTTCGACCGCGAGCACCAAACAGCTATCGACCGGCAGGCCGTTCAGCATCACCGTGCACGCGCCGCAATTGCCGTTGTTGCAGCCTTCCTTGGCACCGGTTAGCCGCAGTTCGTCGCGGAGTACTTCCAATAAACTCTGGCGCGGCTGGCAGAGGAACTCAGCCGTTTCGCCGTTGATGTTGCAAGTAACGTGTATTTTGTTGCTCACTTGATGTCCTGTTTATTTCTAGGTCGAAAAGTCGCTGATCGCGGGGCGATCATGCCGTTCTCGTTTTGTTCGCGGAGCGAACAACGACTATGCGGTCGCTCGTTCGAGGGCCAGAGCCAACGTTCGTTTGGTTAACACACCGACGAGGTGCGTTCGATATTCGGCCGTGCCGCGCATGTCGTCGATGGGCGAGGCGGCGCTCTTGGCCAGTTCTCCCGCTTCGGCGAACGATTCGGTCGTGGCCGGCTTGCCTGCTAGCCAGTCGCTCGCTTCGGCGGCGAAGGCGGGCGTCGGACCCACCGCGGCCAGAGCAATCCGGGCTCGTTGGATGTTCTGTTGGCTTTCGTCAAGCTGAATCCAAGACGCGGCACCCGCCACGGCAATATCCATTTCATTTCGCGGAATGAACCGCTGGTAGGCGGCCCCTGAATTCGGCGGCGAGGGCGAGAAAGTCAAGGCGACCAGCAGCTCATCCGCGCTAAGCACATTACGGCCAGGCCCGGTGCAGAATTCTTGAGCGGGCACGGCGCGGCGTCCGTTGGGTCCGGCAATATGGCACACGGCCCCGTAGGCAATCAGCGGCGGAATGCTATCCGCGGCCGGCGAAGAATTACACAAGTTGCCGCCGACACTCGCGCGGCTCTGGATTTGCCAGCCGCCGATGATCCGCGTCGCATCGGCCAGCGCCGGATAGGCGGCCGAAACTTCGGGATGTTCGTAAATCCGATAACAGGGAACGCCAGCGCCCAGCCGCAAGCCGGCATCCGGCGAGTATTCCAACTGCATCAGGTCCGGGATCTTCTTGATGTCGATGACCAGCTTGGCGTCTCGCAGCCCTTCCCGCAGTTGCACGATCATGTCGGTGCCGCCCGCCAGCAGTTGTGACTCCTGCCCGCGCTCGGCGAGGATTTTCACGGCTTGATCGAGGCTGGTCGGCGCGAGGTATTCAAAGTCGTTCAATTTGCTTTCTTTCAAAGGTGGCCAAGAAATGAGGCAGCATTTTACGTGAATTCCCGCCGCCTTTCCATGACGCACCCATCGTGTGCGGGCCGGCATGCTCTGGTGGCTGTCTGATCCGTGCTACCGAAAGCGGGCAATGTCGCTTCGGCAAATTCGAGCGATTCACCGAAAAGCTGCCGATCCCCTCAGATGAATGCCTTTTCCATTGGATCGACCGACTCCGCGAGCGCCGAGTTTTTGCCAAGTCGTAGCCCCTGCCAGGACTCTCCGACCAACGGCCGGCCCCCTACTGTTGACCTTGGCGGCGAGTCTGACAAACTAGAGGCATCTATTCTTTTCCCCCTTTTCGAGTTCGCCGAATCGCCAAGCCGTATGCCCATTAATGTCATTTGTTCGGGATGCAAAAAGCAGTTCAAGGTCAGTGAGAAATTCGCCGGTAAAAAGGGGCCGTGCCCGAAGTGCAAGGCGGTTATCACCATCCCCGAGAAAATGGAAGAGGTGGTTGTCCACGCGCCCGAGAACTTTGGCCCCAAGGACGCCAAGGGGCAGGCGGTTCTCAAGCCGATCGCGCGGGAAGACGCGAAGTTTTCGGCGGTAATGGCGGTCGGAGTCGGCTTGGGGGCCATTCTTATTGTGCTTATCGGATTGGCCGTCCGCTGGTCGGTGGAAGACAAATCGCAGTTTCCGATGGGTATTCTCGCACTGGGTGCATTGTTGATCGGCCCGCCCGCCGTTTTTGGCGGTTATGCGGCTCTGCGGGGCGACGATATCGCGCCTCACAAAGGCCTGTCGCTATTGGCCCGCATTGGGATCTGCACCGTCGTTTATGCATTGATTTGGGCCCTCGTGGCATTCGTCAATTCTTACGTCTTTGACAGCGAAGGCTTTAGCATCCCGATGCTGGCGGTGTTGATTCCGCTGATGATACTCGCGGGCGGCGGCGTGGCGTTCGCCAGTCTCGACTTGGAGTTTTTTAGTGGCTTGGTTCATTACGGACTGTATTTGATCGTTACCGTCCTGATGCGGTTGCTTGTTGGAATATCCGCCTTTCCGCTGGCGGAATAGCAAGCCATGAGGAGTCTTGATTCAGTATGCCGCGCATCCAAGACATTCCCGAAATACAGGCGCTCGACGCGCGGCGTCAACTGATTCGGATTCCTGTCGAAGTCGACGTGCCCGTCACGCCGCGCGTCCGCCGCATCATCGACACGGCCGAGTTTCGACGACTTTCTCAAATCAGTCAGCTCGGTCTTGTGTCGCTCGTCTATCCGGCGGCCCACCATACGCGTTTCGAACACTCGTTGGGCGTGTACCGCATGGGACTGCGGTTTTTGAAACAGCTTGCACACGATGGACGATTCTCCGCGGCGGTGAGCGGCCATGACGCCGAGAGGCTGATCGTCGCGGCACTATTGCACGATATCGGCCATTGGCCTTTTTGCCACCCGATCGAAGACATCCGGCTGCCGGCCGTTCCCCAGCACGAATCATTCGCGACGTCGTTCATTCACGACTCGGCCATTGCCACCCTACTGCGGGAAGACTGGGGCATTGAGCCGGCGGAAGTCACGGACCTGCTTGCCGGTCGCGTCGAAACGAGCGCGATGCGTATTCTGAAGTCGTTGTTGTCCGGCCCCATTGACATCGACAAGATGGACTATCTGGCACGGGACAGCCTGCACGCGGGCGTGCCTTATGGCCGAAATTTTGACGAGCAACGCTTGATCGGCAGCCTGTGCCTGAACGCGGCGGGCGACGGCATCGCCATCACGAACAAGGGGCGCACCGCTTCGGAAATGATGGTCTTTTCCCGGTATGTGATGTTCAGCGAGGTGTATTGGCATCATGCCGTTCGCTCGGCAACGGCGATGTTGCAGCGCGGCTTTTACGCGTTGCGCCAGTCACTGGAATTGGAAAACCTGTTTCGGCTTACCGAACAGCCGCTGATCTTGCGGTTGCAAAGCGCGGCCACGGGGACCCGTGCCGAGAGCCTGCTGGAAGGGCTGTTCGGTGCCAAGCGACAGTTGTACAAGCGCCTGGCGGAATTCAGTTTCTATCAAGAAGTGGAAACGTATCAGCAACTGGCTCGACGGCCCTATCCGTGGCTTGTCCAGTGCGCGGAGAGATTCTCCGAACTGTTGTCCAATGAATTGCGAACCGCGATTTCTGCGTATGAAGTGTTGTTCGACGCACCGCCGCAAGGACGCGAAGTCGAATTCAACGTGGAAGTCTTTTTTCCAAAAGAAGACTGCTTTCGCCAGTTGGGCGACATTTCACCAGCGGTTCAGGCACTGGCTCTTCGGCAGTTTGACGACTATGTCAAGCGAGTTCGCATCTTTGTCCATCCACGTTTGATCGAACGAGCGCGATCGCTGCCGAACATTCCGGCCTTGTTGAAAGTAGCCGTCGATCAAACCGGTGATTCGACGCGTGAATCAACGGACGGAGGCTAGGCGTACTTCTCACGCAATAGCTTTGCCGCGGCGACTTCGTTTTTCAGTTTGGTGTAGACCTCGTCGATGCTCACCTTGGCCGCCGAGCCAGGGGCGAAGCCGCATTCCGGATTCAATGTGATCCGTTGGGGCGCGACGTATTGCAGTGCCTGTTCGACGCGCTGAACGATCGTGTCGACGGAATCGACTTCGCCCGGCAGACAACTCACGCAGCCCAAGCCGATTTCGACATCTTCCGAAAGTTCTTGAAGGACCGACATTTCGCCCGAGCCGGGCGTTGTGAATTCCATCGTGATGTGGCCGACCGCCAGCCGGCGGAGTTGCGCCATGATCGGGTCGTAGCCGCCATCGAATTGAGCCTCGCCTCGAACGCGTGCACCGCTACGTCGGCAAAGATGGACCGCCAAGCGGACATCATCGAAGTCGGCGACCAGTTGATTGTCCATGTCGACGGCAAAGTCGGCGGCTTGATCCGGATTGGCGTAGCCGGCGCGAACGTCCGGATCGACAAACAGGCACAGGTGCGGATCGTCGACCTGGATAATGGAAACGCCTTCATCACTCAACAGTTCAACTTCACGCCTTAGAATCGGCACGCAGTCACGCACGAAATCTTCACGAGTGGGATACGCCTTCGAGGACGCCTCGGGGTCCCACATCCGCTCGCCCAACAGAGCGGGCGCGGGCAGCGTGGCTTTGATTTGCCGATTGGTCAGCTTCTTCAGATAGGCAACTTCCTGAGCGATGAAGCCGGGATTCTTGGGGGCCAGCCGGTCGACCACGATCGTCCAGGGCCGTCCGTCCGCCGGGTTGAGGCTCAGCTCAAAACCGTGTGCCAGTTCGGCGATCACGCCAATGTACGACTTGCGCCACCATTCGCCATCGGAAACGACGTCCAGCCCTGCGGCCTCTTGCAAAGCAACGACCGATCGAATCGCCGCGCTCATCAAACGCCGGTATTCATCCTCCGGAAATGGACAATCGTCCGCGATCAAATCCTTGACAAAGTCGGGACGCGGCATCGAGCCAATGATCGATGCCGGGAACAGAAGTCGATCTGCCATCGTTATGTTTCCTTCGCTGCAGTTGTACGAATGACTTGCCGAATGCGGCTATTTATGCAAATGGCGCGACGTCCAATGCTCGCGCGCGTATTCAAAATCTTGCTGGGTATCGACTTCGATATAACCGCCCGGCGTGTCGACGTGCGCCATGGACTGGCCGGCTTCGATCATGTCTTGCATCAAGTGAATCAAATAGGCCTTTTCAAAAACTTTGGCCTCGCGAAACGGGCGGCCCGCGAATTCTTGTCGACGTTCGTGATAGGCTTGCCGCAACGCGGCGGCACCGGCGGCGGAAAACTTTGCCAAGCCGATGTACTCGCCGTGGGCGTCCGATTCCTCGATTTGTCGGTCGACCCGCGTGACTTGGCCGTTTTCAACCGTGACCTTTTCCGCGTCGTCGCTGGGATGCTCGCTGCGGTGTTCGTACCGCACGAGCCACTCGGAGTCGACGGCCAGCGAAATATCCGCCTGGCTGTCTATCACGTCCCGGACAATCTTCTTGGTAAAGAGAATGTCCGAATAGCAGCACATGAACGGTTCGTCCATGAGGTCCTCGGCATAAAACAACGAGCCCAGGATGTTGTTGTTCGGCCAGTCGGAATTGTGGCGAAAAGTGAATTCGGGGTACGCGTCGCGCACCGTCTCAATGCGATAGCCGCCGATAAACGTGATTTCGTCGACGTTGTTCTGGCGGAAGGCTTCGACGGTCCAATCTAGAATCCGCTGGCCTTCGACTTCGGCGAAGCACTTGGGCGTGTCCGCCGTGTGCGGCATCAGCCGGCTTCCGCGTCCGGCGCCAATAATGATTGCTCTCATCGCGTCCTCGTCATTATGATTTGTCTTTCTCATTATGGTCCGGCGACCGCGCATTCCATAGAATTCCCGCGGCCAGCGCTGCACCGAATGCCCAAAACGCCCACAGGTAGATCGTCCTCTGCCAACCGAAGGCGTCCAGCGAACGTCCGGTGAAAAAGTCGCCCGACGCGGCTCCCACGTAACCCATGCAGTTCACGAAACCGGCGGCCGCCGCGGAGGTTCCCTTTCGCGCCAAGTCGGCCGGCGCGGTTCCAACCAGCAAGACCTGCGGGCCGTAGATACAAAACCCAATCACGACTAGAAGTCCCAGAGTAGCCACGCTGCTGGTGCGTGCCACCGAGTCATACGCGAGGCTCAACAGCCCCAGCCCAACCAGCAGGATACATGTCACCGGAGCGCGGCGACTTCCGAAGTACCGGTCCGTTGCCCAGCCGGCCCAATACGAGCCGGCAATCGCTCCGACTGGCAACACTGCGTACTTGAGGGCCGCCCTTCCCACTCCGGTGCCCTGAACTTCCTTCAAGTGGGTCAATCCCCAATCCAAAAAGCCATACCGCGATGCGTTGAGCAACCCCAACGAAATGCCCAGCAGCCACAGACTTGGGTTCGAAATCGTCAACAAAAAATTATTCAGCACGGAATTGCGCGGGTCGTTCGACAAGGCGGGCTTGTTCGACGGCTTGGGAGCATCGCCTTTCGGTTTTTCGTCCGAGGTCGCCGGCTTTTCCTCCAGCAGGAAGAACATGACCAACGAGGCGGCCACCATCAGTCCCGCCGCGGCCCACATGACGCCGCGCCAGCCGAAATACTCGGCAGCAAATCCGGAAACGAGAAACGTTACGACGGCCGTGGCTTGATACCCGGTGCCGACCAAGCCGATCACCTTTCCCCGCCGCCAAACAGGAAACCAATTGGCCAGCACGCGGACGCAGGGCGTCCAGCCCAGCGACTGGCTGTAGCCGTTACAAGCCCAAATGAAAATCAAGAAGTAGAGCGACGTGCCGAATCCAAACGCGACATTCAAAGCCGCGGTGCCCAGCATGCCAATCGCCAGCAATTTGCGCGGCGAAAGTTGTTCGGAAAGCTGGCCATTTAGAAGTTGACCAGTGGCGTAGGCGATTTTCGTCGCCCCAAGTATGTAGCCAACCTGAGTCGCGGTCAGCCCGAGGCCGCCCGCCTCGACCGACTCTTTCAGTCCCGGCACGGCCGCCGAAATATTGGTCCGACAAAAGTAAAACGCACCGTATGTAAACCACACGGTCCACAACAGAGTGTTCTCTCCTGCGATTGCCGAATTCGCGGATGGACGTACGGGAGTCGGGTCCGAGTGCGTTGGGGGCGTATACGGGTTATCTGAAGAAGGTGAATTCGGGTCAGACATGTCAACTCAACATTAGGAATAAAACTTCCACAGAATGAACCATCGGTGGCCGCGATGCAATGGTAGGGGAGCATGACAAGTGACGCTGGTCCGCGTTGGCCCAAGGCCATCTTCACCGAGGACGGTGACTTTGGCCTTCAGCCAAACAAAGTTGGTTTGCACAAAGTTCCTAGGGCGTTGCCCTAGGCTACGGTGAGTATGGCCTTTGGCCAATAGAGGTCATGCGCGGCAATAGTGACGATCGCTATTGGACAACCGAGAAGATGTCTCGCTAGATTTTCCTTGTTGATCCAATCATGCTACAACATTGGTCACGTGTTGAATTCGCCAACCGCAAACAATTCACGATTCCGCCAAGGATATATCATGCAGAGAGTCATTCCGCTGTTACTCGTATTGGTAGGCTCGCTAGGATCCGTCCGCGCCTCCGATTGGCCTACCTGGCGTGGCGACGCCGCGCGCAGTGGTTACACGGCGGACGCGCTGCCGGCAAAGATGTCGCTTCGCTGGTCGTGGCATCCCGCTCATCGTCCTCAATCAGCTTGGCCCCGCGACGATCGCATGACGTTCGATCGCGCATTCCAGGTCGTGGTTTCGTACGACACTCTGTTCTTTGGCAGTTCCGTGGACGGCAAGGTGTACGCGTTGGATGCCGAAACCGGCGACTTGAAATGGACATTCTTCACCG
>JAJDEH010000140.1 GCA_029259935.1 Planctomycetota bacterium | reverse complement strand
GGGCCGCGTAAGCGGCGGCCGCTCCGCCCGCATTTCCCGCCGTCGGCACGGCCACGCGATGGCTGCCGAACTTGCGGGCCATGGTAATGGCCAACGCCATACCTCGGCTTTTGAAGCTGCCGGTGGGCAACTGCGACTCGTCCTTGATATGCAAATCCCGCAACCCCAACGACTCGCCCAGTCGCGGACATGCGAGCAGCGGCGTCATGCCCTCGCCCAACGATACTTCAATCCGATCGGTGCCGACGGGCAGCAATTCGCGGTAGCGCCACAGAGTCGGTTCGCGGTCTCGCAGCGCGTCTCGCGACAGCGCGCGGCCGACCGCGGCCAAATCGTAACGGACCCACAAGGGCCGGTCCTTGTGAAGGGTGTGCTGCTCGTTTCCCGAAAGATGCGTGCCATCGAGGGCACTTTCCAAATGAGTCACATAGTTGGCCATGATGAGAATCCAAATGCCGCCGCGCGTCGCCGGGAGTGTTGCTTGGGTAATTGCTTTCGCGTGAATATATCTCGCCGCCATTATGCGGACCAGATGGCGATGCGGACTAAATGGCGACCTGGACGATTGTTGCTGCGTGCCAGTGTCGACCGTGCGGATCACCGCTCCGCCAACGACACCGCCGCCAACGACACCGCCGCCAACGACAGGGATGCGGGTGGGCTTGTATTGCCATTCGCGGTATATTCGGCTGCCCGAGCGAGGTTCACCGCCCGCCAAATTGAATTGTCGAACTGCCGCCCCGTCACAATGTCACTTTCATGAAGACACCACTGCAACGAATTCGCATCGGGGCCGTCTTCTTCGCGATGGTGGTGATCGCGGCAATCGTCGGATATCGCCTGTTCGGTTACGATTGGATGGAAGCGATCTGGATGGTTGTCATTACGGTTTCCAGCGTCGGATATAGTGAACGTAGCGGCAACGACGATCCATGGTTTCAGTTATTTACGGTGTTTGTCATCGTGTTTGGGATGTCGGCCGGGGCTTATACGATTGGAGGACTGATTCAAATGATGACCGAGGGAGAGTTGCAACGCGCGTTGGGACATCGGCGGATGACTCGTGGTATCGAGCGATTGCGAGATCATGTCGTGGTTTGTGGTTTCGGCCGGGTCGGTCAAATTCTGGCCGATACTCTCCAGCAAGTCGATCAGAGCTTTGTGGTAATAGAACATGACGTGGAGGTATTCGAAGAGGCGAATGCACGCGGCTTGCTTTGCATCCACGGCGACGCATCCGATGAAGGAATCTTGTTGCAAGCGGGGATTGAACACGCCAAGTCGTTGGTCACCGCGTTGCCCAGCGATCCCGAAAACGTGTTCATCACGCTGACTTGCCGAGAATTACGAGACGATTTGCAGATTGTCGCCCGCGCGGAATATGCCTCTTCGGAAAAGAAACTGCGGCAAGCGGGAGCAAACAAGGTCGTCATGCCGGCGATCATTGGGGCTCGGCAAATGGTCCGCATGGTTACTCGTCCCTCAACCGCCGACTTGATCGAGCGAGTCTGGGAGGACACCAACCTCGATGTCGAGTTGGATGAGATCACGATCGGAGAGAGTAGCGAGTTGGTCGGCGTTTCCGTTCGCGAAACACAAGCTCGGCGACGGCACGGTCTGCTTGTGGTAGCCATCAAGCAAGTGGGCGGCGAGATGATCTTCAATCCGGACGGCGACCAAAAATTCACGGGCGGCGACATTGCCGTTTTGATGGGAGGCCATGAAGATATCATCCGCTTCCGCAACCAATTCGCGGTTTGACGGCCAGCCACTCAGCCAAGCGGGCAAGCAGTCCCCGTAAAAACCCCGCTCAATTCGTGGGCGGGGTCCGGCTAATAGGTCGCTGGCTGGCTGGTTGATGATTTGGCGCACAAGGTCTTACGGCAATCTCAAGATCCCCACGAATACGCACGCGGGAAGACAGGTCGGATTGATCAGTAACGACCGCCTTCCCCCCCTTGGGGCTGCCGCAGCATGGATTAAACCGTGTATTTGCCTGGATGATCCTCAATTATAAGTCATCTTTTCCCGGTCGATTGGTCGTTTCCCCGTGGCGTCATCCCACGTGTTTGCCGTCCGATCGGCTATCCGGCCAAGCAAAACCCTCAGTTCAATCGAGGAACTTCCCTCGAGTATCCCCTGATTTGCTTTGAGTGGGGGGTGATCTAGGTTTTTCTAGACCAGTTCGGTCAACCACCAATGCAATAAACAACGAGCAATTTCTGATACCTATGTCTGATGTATTCAGCGATTGTTTTTCTTGGGCAGAGAGGGCTTTTCAGCCAACAGAAAGGTAATGTAATGTCACTCACAATTGGCAAAAGACTATGGCTCGGATTTGGCATGATGATCCTGTTGACGGGTGCGGTGACGGCCACCGTTTTCATCAAGATGGCCAGCGTCGGCCGAGTTCAATCGGAAGTCACTGAGCAGCGTCAGCCCGCCACGCTTAGCGCTAGCGGCGTATTGAATGGCATCAACGAATCCTTGGCCAGCTTGCGGGGCTACATCATTCTGGGCGACGAAAAGAACAAGAACAACCTCGCCAAGGCCTGGACCGGCATCAATGCTGAATTGAAGCAACTTGATTCGCTTTCCCAGAGTTGGACCAACGAAGAAGATCTGAAACGCGTCAAGGAATTGAAGACCGTTCTTGGAGAATTCAAGGATGCACAACAGCAGGTCGAAGACATCTGCCAGACGGAAGAGAATCTGCCGGCGACGAAAATGCTGCTCACCGAAGCGGCACCGCGCGCTGCAAAGATGCTGGCCTCGGTTACCGCCATCATCAACGAAGAAGCTGAGTTGGAACCGACTCCGGCACGTCGCCGAGTGTTGACGAACCTCGCCAATTCTCGCGGCTCGCTGGCGACCGGCGTGGGTTCGTTACGAGCTTACTTGCTGACCGGCGAAGAGAGCTGGGCCGAAGACTTTCGAAAACGATGGAAGGTCAACGGCAAAGCTCTTGAAAACCTGCGAAATGACGCGGAACTACTGACTCCACAGCAGGCGAAAAACTTTGCGGATTACCAGAAGGTGCGGGCTGAGTTCGACAAGCTTCCCGCGAAAATGTTCGCCATTCGTAGCGGCCACGAGTGGAACTTGGCTCACAAGCTTCTCGCCACGGAAGCCGCGCCGCGCGGTGCCCGGGCAAAAGAGCTGATTGCCGCAATCGTCACAAGTCAAAAACAGCAATTGAGCGCGGATGTCGTGACACTCAACACGGCCAGCACTTCGCTGAAGGTCATTGCGTTCTGCGTCGCCTTGGGTGGCGCGGCGCTGGGCGCGGTGGTTGCCTGGATGATCACCAGAAGCGTGGTTCGCCCCGTGAACACCATGGTGGCCTTCGCCGAGGAGGTTGCCGGCGGCGACCTCACGAAACGCGTCAACATCACCAACCGAGATGAAATCGGGAAACTGGCCAGCGCCTTGAACACGGCCGTGGCGTCCTCCGAGCAGACGATGGAAGAGGTCAGGCAATCCGCCGAGCGAGAAAAAGAGACTCAGGCACGACAAGCAAAAGAAGAGAAAGAACGGCAAGAGGCGGAAGCGGCCCAGGAACGACAGCGCAACGAGGCGCAGCGCAAACAAGCCGAGGACTTGCAACACAAAGTCGATCAGATGTTGCAAGTTTTGGATCGGGTTACCGAGGAGGATTACTCGTTGGAGGTCGAGGCGGCGGGCGACGACGCTATCGGACGGCTCGGCGACGGACTGCGGAAGTTCTTTAAGGACAAACTCGCCTCGGAAGAACGAGAACGCGAAAATCAAAAACGCGAACGAGAGAGTCAAGAGCGCGAACGGCGTGAACAAGAACAGATGCGTGAAAACGTGGACCAGATGCTGGAAGTTCTCAATCGGGTCACCCAAGGCGATTACTCACTTCAGGTCGTGGCCGAGGGCGACGACGCCATTGGGCAACTTGGTGGAGGGCTGCGGCAGTTCATTCAGGACAAGCAAGCGGCTGAAGAACGGGAGCGTGAGAATCAAGATCGCGAACGTGAGAAGCAGGAACGCGAGCGGCTCGAACAGCAGCAACTGCGGGACAAGGTCGACGAGTTGTTGGACGTTGTCAACGCGGCGGCTCAAGGCGATCTGACGCGGGAGGTCACGGTTTCCGGTGACGATGCCGTGGGTGAATTGGCCAACGGCCTGCGGCAAATGCTGAACGATCTGCGGAGCGTCATCGGCCAAGTGGTCGATAGCGCGGATCAGTTCGCGGAAGGTGCCGCACTGATTGCGGAGAACTCGCAGAATATGGCCCACGGAGCTCAAACTCAAAGTGCTTCGGTCGAAGAGATGAACGCGTCGATCGACGAACTGACGCGGAACATCGAAGCCGTCAGCCAAAACGCCAAACAGGCCAACGAAGTGGCTTTGGATACCAACCAGATCGCG
>JAJDEH010000139.1 GCA_029259935.1 Planctomycetota bacterium | reverse complement strand
GTCGCGGCCCGGACGGGCGATGGCGGACAAAATGTCGTCCAACAACAGCTCGCCGATTTCCAGGTCGGCGGCAAACTGCTTGCGATCCGCCGTGGCGACTCGCTGGGTTAGAGAATTCTCGGGCGGTGGCGTTGCCGCGGCACTGCTTGGTTCGGTCGCTGGTGCCGGCTGGCTGTCGCCGACTGGGGCCGGTTCGGTTGATGGCGCCGGCTGGCTGTCGCCGGTTGGAGCCGGTTCCTCCGATTTCTGTTCGTCGCCACCTTTCGCGGGCGCGGGCGGCGCCGCGATGTCTTGTAGTTCTCCGCCCAGCTTCTCCAACACCTTGGTGGCCGTGGGATAACTCTCAGGATGGATCCAAGTCGCGTCGAGTGGGTTGTCGCCGCCCATGATCTTCAAAAAGCCGACCGACTGAACAAACGTCGCTTCGCCGAACCCAGGCACTTCGCGCAGTTGTTCGCGACTCTTGAAGGGACCATGCTCCTGACGATGTTCAAACAGCCGCCGCGCTGTCAGTTGGTTGAGCCCGGAAACGTAACGCAACAGTGCCGGGCTGGCCGTGTTCACATCGACGCCGACGAAATTGACACAAGATGCCACCACGTCGTCCAGCGAATCGCGCAAGTGCTTGACCTTGACGTCGTGCTGGTACATACCGACCCCGATGCTCTCGGGATTGATCTTCACCAATTCGGACAAAGGATCGAGCAAGCGTCGTCCAATGGAAATCGCGCCGCGGATCGTCGCGTCAAGATTGGGCAGTTCTTCGCGGCCGATGGGGCTGGTGGAATACACGCTTGCCCCCGCTTCGTTGACAATGACGTACTCGACGTTGGCTTCCTTCAACTCGCTTCCCAGAATGTCGGCCACCAACGTCTCGGTCTCGCGACAAGCCGTGCCGTTTCCGATGGCGATGACGGACAGCGCGTTCTTCTGAAGAACCGCCGCGAGTTCTTCGCGCGCCTTTTGCACTCGTTCGCCTTTGCCGACGATATGCACGACACCGTTGCCCAACACCTTTCCGAATTCGTCGATCGCGGCGAACTTGCAGCCGTTGCGAAATCCGGGGTCAATCGCCAGTACACGTCTTCCATGCACCGGCGGTTGCAACAGCAGCTTTCGCAGGTTGCGGGCGAACACTTCGACGGCATGCGTTTCACTGCGCTCGGTCAGCTCCCGGCGGACCTCCCGCTCGAGACTTGGAAAGACCAGCCGTGTAATCGCGTCACGGAGGCATGATTGCAGGAACTCGCGATGGGGATGCTCTTCCGTCAGCAGCAGCTTTTCGGCCACCTCCATGACGGCCTCTTGATCAACGTCAAGTCGCACGCGCAGCACCTTGGCGCGTTCACCTCGATTGATGGCCAACATGCGATGAGGCGGGATCTTGGTGATGGACTCTTGAAAATCGAAATAGTCCTTGAAGGCGTTTTCGATGCCTTGTTTTTTCTTGCCTTTCTTCGCCGAGGCTTTTTTTTCCACGGCTTTCGCGGGCTGCTTCGGCGGCGCGGGTTCGACCGCTTCTTGGGGTGGGGCGGGCGGCTCCGCCGGCGGGGCCGCGGAATCTTGGTTCGGTTCCGCGGTGCCCTCGATGGACGCCGGTTCAATCTCTTTAGCGGCATCCTCGGCGGCAGGCGCTGGATCAGCGGATGGTGCCGGCTCGGCCGCCGGAGATTCGGAATCCGCCGTGGGTGATGTCGCGCTAGCCTCCGACGTGGTCTCGACCGTGGTTTCCGGCGCGGTTTGCGGCGCGGTTTCCGGCGTGGCTTCGGACGTGGCTTCGGACGTGGTTTCCGACGTGGGTTCGGATTTCGGTGGGTTGGGGGCTTCGGACTTTGGCGGGCTGGCAGCTTCTGGTTGAGGCGGGTTAATTGGGGTGCAAACCAATTTGCCTGTTCGCCAAATGACCCCTCGGAGCCGACCCCGCAACTCGGACGACTCGCTGAAACGTTCCGCCAATAGATGGCCGACGCCTAGCATGACTTCGTCGAGATTGTTGAGCTGCTTGTCGACGCGAACATAATCCGGGGCTCTTTGAGCAAGTTCTTCGACCGTGATCATGCCGTCCGCAATGTCGGTGGCCAAGGGATCGAGCCCGCGCTGCCGAGCTAGCGTGGCGAGCGTTTGCTTCTTGGGCTTAAAGGGCAGATACAGATCTTCCAGCCGCTTGGCGGAATCGGCTGCTTTAATCTTGCCGGCCAGCTTTTCCGTCAACTTCCCTTGCGACTCGATCGACTTCAGAATGGTCGTTTTACGCTCGGCCAGCAGCCGCAGCTTGGTGATGTTGTCCTTGATCTGCCGAATCTGCTCTTCATCGAGACCGCCCGTTTGGTCCTTGCGATAGCGGGTAATGAAGGGAACCGTGTTGCCGTCGTCCAGCAGCCGCAGGGTGCTTTCAACCTTATGCAGCGGCAAGCCCAGGTCGCGCGCAACCGGCGCAAAATCGATGTTAACGGAAATGTCCATGGATGATTGGGGGGACGATATTCTCGAACCGTAAAACTAGCTGGGCGGTCCTTCGGAAAAACTAGCGAGGACTTGCCTCGGACCAATCCGAGCTGCGGCGTGGATTGAGTAACCCGCTCACGGCCTTCGCCAACATCGACTGAACCGCACAAGGTCTCATGTTTGGGGGTTACTACTTAACTCTATACAGGCGAAGCGGATAATACCACCGAGGTCACTGCCGTGAGGTCCGTTGGGCAATCTAGCGCTTCTCGCCCCGCTTGTCAAGGTTCGCGCCTCGCTCTCGCGTCGTTCCAGTGGCATCGGTCGGCTTCGCGTCATGCCTCTGCTGCCACTGCTGGCGGCTGCCAAATGTTCCTTGATTGTTCGCAACGGGCCAAGCCACCGCCTCGTGTGGCGTGGGGTTAAACCATGATTGTACTGACAGCACCAAGCTTGAACCGCCACGCCAAGAAAGTTTTGCCAAGGTTCAGCAAAGTCCTAGGGTCCTCGCGACCGATAATGCGAGACACACACACCAGAGGTGACAGGCGAGGTGTGCGTCGTCACATCCCAGATCCCGGTAATCTAGGCTGCGGAACTGGTACGAAGTAATCTAGGGAGTTTGCTGAATGACCACGAATCGACTGCGTATCTTTAACGGCTCGCCCGAACCAGCCTCCAACGAAGCTGGGTCCGACCAACAAGACACGCCGCGCGAAACTCCCGCGACACTCACCGTATCGGTGGGCGAAATCTTTCCTGCCCTGGCGGACGCCATGGCCAGCGGGCGCACGTGGCTTGAGGACTTCAAGGACGAGGAAATCACAATTCCTTACGATCTATACGAAGTGATTTTGGCGTATCAACACTACCAGCGATTGACCGCTTGAACCGAAGCGGGACGCGGCCGGTGTCCAGCGGGCGCGAGGCCAGCCACGCCGCTCTAAGAAGTATTTTTCGGCGAATGTGATCTACCCAAGTTCGACAATGGGTTTGCCGTGGGGCAAGATCGGCATGGGGCGGCCGCTGTGGTCGGGGAACGCGTGGGTGTGGTCGATCCCCAAAAATTGATAGACGTTGGCCAGCAGATCATTCGGTTCGTACTTGTTGTCTTTGGCGTATTCGCCCTTCGACGTCGTGCTGCCGATGACCTGACCCATTCGTTGTCCGCCGCCGGAAACTAGCACCGACATGGCGCCCGGCCAGTGGTCTCGGCCCGGCTGAGTGATCCCCGACTTGGTTCCCTTTTGCGGATTAATGCGCGGCGAACGGCCGAATTCGCCCGACACGATCACCATCACTTTTTTGTCCAGGCCGCGCTGGTAAATATCTTCGATCAAGGCGGCAATCGCTCGGTCGAACACCGGCAATCGCGCGCGGGTGTCGTCGAACAGATGGCCATTGACCGCGTGAATGTCCCAATTGCCAATTCCGCCCGGCAGTCCCGGACTCTGCATTTGCATGGTGACAAAACTGCAGCCGGCTTCGACCAGTCGCCGGGCCAGCAGCGCCCGTTGTCCCCATTTGTGACGGCCGAACCTGTCGCGCGTCGCTTCGTCTTCCAGAGACAAATCGAAGGCGGTGCGGGCTCGTTCGCTGGTCAGCAAATTGATCGCCCGCTGATTGAACGAATCCATGGCGTCGAACGTCGCCGAATGATCCGTATCGCGCCGCATGCGATCAAACGATTTCAACAGATTGACGCGATCGTCCAACCGGTCTTTAAGATTGGACGCCAAGCTCAAGTTGGGAACCCTGAAGTTGCTGGCGTTGGGGTCGCCGGCCACCACGAAGGGCAACACCGCTTCTCCCAAGTAGGAACTGCCGCCGCCATAAACGCGCTTCGTGCTGGAAACATAGTTCGGCAACCCGTTGTTTCGCTCGCCACGTATACGGCTGACGACCGGGCCCAGCGTGGGAAACTGCGAAATGGGATCCAGCGGCCGCAGCGGATTGCGTCCGGATAGAAAACGCCCCGCGCCGCCCGCATGGTTCGCGAACCCGTGCGAGATCGAGCGGATGATGGTGAACTTGTCGGCGACCTTGGCATGCAACGGCAACAACTCGCAGACATCCATGCCGGGAACATTGGTTTGGATCGGATTGCACTCGCCCCGGTATTCCACCGGCGCGTTCGGTTTCAGATCGTAAGTCTCCATGTGGCTCGGCCCGCCTTGCAGCCAAATCAAAATGACCGAGGTATCAAGATTCGCGGGCGACGTGGAGGCGGCGGAAGCACGACGCCGCATCAATTCGGCGAGGCCTAAACCGCCCAGTCCCAAGGATCCGGCTTGCAGAAAA
Organism: Planctomycetota bacterium; assembly: GCA_029259935.1. The sequence goes on along the minus strand of JAJDEH010000139.1, from coordinate 32,132 downwards.
CTTCGACGCGATGGGGGTCCCGAGCAAGGGGGCGTGGGTTGGCTACTCATGGTGCTGAACTAAGTTGGATTAAGGTGGGATGGAGAAAGCCTTGGGGGGCTTCCGGCGGGAGCCTTCAGTATAGGGCAATACGGCCCAATTCGCCACACTATTTGGCGTTTCCTCCCGATGAACATGTGCGAGGATTGTTCTATGATATTCGGCGTGTAGTGACCGACCTCTTCGGACGTTTTTCAAAGAAGGCTGGGGCGGGCTGCCTGCACACCAGTATTTCCGCTACACGTTGTTAGTCTACTTATAGGCAAAAACTCGCTAATCTTGCGTCAAGTTTTAGCGACCAACGGAAGCGGGTTTTCAAGCCCGAGCGATAGCTCGAATTTGGTTCGAGGCCCTGCCTCGTTAGGATCTCAATTATGGGAAAGCTTGACGGAAAAGTCGCCTTGGTGACCGGTGCCAGCCAAGGCATCGGCCGCGGAATTGCGGATGCTTTGGCGCGGGAGGGTTGTTCGCTGTTTCTCACCGCCCGCCGGCCCGATGTTTTGGCCGAAGCCGCCGCACATATCGCAACCCGCGGCGTGGCGGTGCAGTCGCGGGCCGCCGACGTTGGCGATCCGGACCAAATGAACGACGTATTCCAAGAACTGACCGATCAGTTTGGCCGCCTGGATCTTCTGGTCAACAACGCGGGTGCGTTTAACGGCGGACCGATTGACGAATTGCCCCTCGAAGATTGGGACCACGTCATCTCCACCAATCTGCGCGGTCCGTTCATTTGCACGCAACATGCTTTTCGGATCATGAAACCGCAAGGCGGCGGGCGGATCATCAATGTCGGTTCCATTTCCGCGCAACGCGTACGATTTAACTCCGCGCCTTATTCCACATCCAAGCATGGCCTATGGGGACTGACTCAAGTCACCGCTTTGGAAGGACGCGAACATGGCATCACGTGCGGTTGCCTTCATCCAGGAAATATCCGCGTTGAACGACGTCAAGAATCTGTAAAGAAAGAAGACGAAGAACCCATGATCGGCGTGCAAGACATTTCCGAAGTGGCCTTGCTGATGGCCACGTTGCCGCCGAACGTGGAAATGCTGGAAGCGATTGTTCTGCCGCACGAGCAGCTTTACGTCGGTCGCGGCTGACTAGGTGCGTGCGGACCGAGAGCTAGAGTGTCGAGCTAAGAAAGCTGCTTCGCATGATATCCGCGTTCAATACCGCCTGATTAACAACTTGTCCATCCTTGACGAATGCGACTCGGCGGCCAGCGTGCATCTTGCTGAAATCCTCGAACCGCCTTTTTGCTTTCTCTGACTGAATGCCGTAGAGAATACGAAGAACTCCTCCGGTTGCCGCACCAATCACCGCGAGATCGTCTTGCTCCAATACACGCACTCCGAGCGGCACGAACTTTCCAAGCCTTCGATAGTTGACCGTTCGTCGGGCGACGGTTGGACGTACCATCTCGGGCTTCTCGTTACCTTCGGCGATCAGTCGCACTTCCAGGCGTGGCGTGTTCGCCTCGGTTGGTTCCGGTTTTAGTTCGGGCAGCACTTCCTTCGCCCATGCGACGACGTCCCGATCCGCGAACTGAGCAATATGTCCATCCAAGAAACGCTTGGCTGGCATTGACCATCGAGCTTCCGCATCGAATCCCGGCTTGGAGAAACGCGCTCGCTGAGCGACGGAGTCAAACTCGTGGGTGTGGACTCCCCATTGATCGACAACCGTTATCCAAACACATCCCGGCTTGTCTTCGATTGCCTTGGCCGACAACGCCCAACTTCCTTCTCCAAAGGCGAGCGCACAAGTATCATCGATCTTTTGGTCTCCATCGCCTTGTGAGACTTCGAGTTCATTGCGAACCAGTCCGTCGGCGTCTTTGGTCGAGCGCACGACGATCGACATGTCGGCAAACTCGTATTTACCCGGCTTTGTGATCCTATGCGATGATGAGCCCGGCACCTTGCGTTTCTTAGCTGGTGGTGCCTTGCTTTCTTTAAGTGGCGGCGCCGCAAGCGTTGGTGCCGTCCGGTTTTTCCACATGTATTCCCCGGATTTGGTCGTGAACGCGAGAATGCTTCCACTACCCCACCTGCGAAGTTCCTCGACGGAAAGCTTGATTGGCTTTTTCGCGTGCTGTTCTAACGCGTCGCGACGCCAAAGAGTCGGAATGCCGTTGACGGAACGACATTTCCAAATCGAACTGAGCGGGATCAGTTTCTCGTGACGCAGCGTGACCGTATCGCCCGCGACGGTGTACTTTCCCGTCAATGGATATTTGGGTTCAGAGGGCAATTTCGCGTCCGATTCGAACCAGTAACGAAAACGGCCGTCCTTGAGTTCGATGACGTACGTCATGTAGCCCGTGTAACCGAAGAATACTCCGCGGCGAGGCTTGTCCGCGGCAACCGTCATCGGTGGCAGTTGCAACTGGATCTTGTTGGTCGGGTCGCTGGCTTTGACTTTAACGGGCCCGGATGGCTTGCTTGTAACCGACCAATCGCCCCGTCGAACGGTGACCGTCACACGTTCTCCTTCGAACAATCCGCCCCGCTCCCAGACGTCTCCAGATCGACGGAACGGTCCGACGCTTCGTTGGCCATCCTCACTGGTCGCTTCACCCGTGACCTCAATGTCCTTCGCCAGCGCGCCGTCTGCTTCGCGCACATCGACGTAGAAGCGAGCTGCCTTGCCCATGCAAATTTTCAGCTTGGGAGGGTTCAACAAGTCGGGGATCTCAATCGGTTTCGCGTCCTCGGACGGCAGGATCACGTTCCCCGATTCCTCAACGATGCGGACCGACTGGGTAGTCCAATTGCTGAAATGGAGTTTCGCGTTCTTCATGGATTGGTGGACACGAAACGTAATCTTGTCGGCATCCTTGAAGGTGACCGCGGACCATTTGATCGGGTCACCTCCGCCTTTCACCTCGATATCACCGCGAATCGAAAAGTTGAAGTTCCCGGAGAAATGGCCCATGGTGTTTTCAAAGTCGAACTTCACATCGTAATACGGAGCCACGTCGGCATTGACCTCGAGGGTCTCGCCCGCTTGCAGATTCAGCCGCTCGGGTATGCCCTTGTGCGGCATGAGTATGTGTGGCCCTGGCGCGGCCGGTGCGAACTCGAAACGTCCTTCTTGGTCGGTAGTGGCAGTTCGGTGCTGTTCCGCCCCGGCGAGCCCGCCGCTTGGCAAGACGGGATAGAGCGTCACGCTCGTCTTTGCAGCAGGACTCCCATCAAGCTTTCGGTACACTCCGCGAACGATGGCTCCGCGTTCGAGTTGGATATCCGCCGCGCCGACTTCGACGACGCGATAGAAAGGGGCCACGTTCTTGGAGTTTCCCAGCGCCCGGAGTTCTTTGCGCATGGACCTGGGCGGCACGGCCGTCGAGAATCGCCCGGCGTCATCCGCCTTCACCACGCAACGCCACTCGAGGGCGGCCCGTGATTCCTCGGGTCCCAACGCGGCCGCGACTCGCGGTAGGACGACTTTTCTGAACCAACCAAAGTCTGTTTCCGGCGCCACCAATTGGAATTCGAAGCCGCTTGCCGGCTTGCCGTCATCATGCTTCACCGTGCCCGTGATCGTTTCGCCCGGCCACAACTTCAAGATTTTTTGCCCCTCCGCCAGACCATAAGGCCAGGACGACTTATACAGCGTCCATCCTGGTAACGTCGCGCCGGTTCTTGCGAATTGTCCACGGAGATACGCCGGGTGAGCGACTCGGAACTTCAAATAACCGAGCGTGTCTTTGGGAAGCTCCACTTCGCCGCGCTCATCCGTTCGAGCGACGGCTTTGAACGTGTCATCTCCGTGCGATGACGGGTTGACGTTTGGATCGTAGGTGACCAAGGCCTCAGCGATTGGCTTTCCAGTGTCGCCATGGATGACACGGATTCTCTCCATCGTCGGATTTGCGTCTGGTGCCGGCTTAGGTTTTTCAGAGTCCTTAACCTTTTCAGAGTCCTTAACATCGTCGCTGCCGTTACCTGCCGACTCTGCGCGGCTCTCGCCGTTACCGAGTGACCGTGCAGGGGGATCACCGACTGCTCCGACGAGTGCCAGCGGAAGCATGGTCATAACGCAAACGGCGAAGGTCGTGGCAATCATACGACGATTGGTCGCTTCAAGGCGGCGGTTGTCGTCGAGGATCGCATGCATACGTTGCTCCAGTCTTGATGGTTGTGCCATTGGAATAGCCGCCAGGGAATGGCAAGGACGAAAATGCCTAGCCAACTGAAGGAGTATCTCCGCGTATCGCGTCCGCTCAACTCCCGCCAATAGAACCAAATCGTCGCAAGCTAGCTCTCGCTCAACCTGCATTTGTCGATTGATCCACCAAACCAGCGGGTTGAACCAGTGCAAGGCGCAACAGAATGATGCGAGCATCTGAGTCGTCCAGTCGTGGCGGCGGATGTGGGCCAATTCGTGTTGGAACACGATTCTCCGTTGGCCATCCGACCACTGGTTCGCATTCGTCGGAAGCAAAATGGTTGGCCGAAATAGTCCCCAAGTAATGGCGGATTGAATGGCGGCCGAAGTTCGCAATTCCACGTTTCGACGAATCCCCAGCTCTTTGCAGAGACCATCGAGCAGTTCTCGCAAACGTGGGTCCAGGACCCGCTCCGACGTTCGTCGCGTTCGATGAACGCCGAACAAACCGACCACGGGAATCATCGCCGCCACAAGCGCCCCAATGCTCCAAACGACAACGATCGTCGCGGCAACCTGACTCCACGCAACGGTTGGCATCCCCGCCTCCGCGGCGGCTTGGACCACTTCCGGTTCAGCCAAGGTGTCGTCAACGGCCGTGTCGTCAACCGCGTTCACCGTCGCGTCTGGACTTGTGTTGGTGGGGTTCGCCGCCTCAATGAATTCGATGGATCGCCCTTTCGGAGCCGACTTGTCGACGGCATCGGAACGGCGCGGACCAAGGCTTGGTGCCGAGACACCCGAAGGATATTCGTTCGCTAAATGCAATGGATCGTGGCGTCGAGTCGAGACAGCTTCGCTCGTCGACGAAATGTCCGTCGTTTCCCCAATTGCCAAAAAAGCACTTGGTACAGGCAGTTGAAACGAAGGTGGCACCAACGCCAAGGCAGGCATCAGCAGCAGACCAAGCACGGTGGCCGTCAGGGCCAAGTGTCGCCACGACGCCGATCGGTTGCGAAGAACGCGATAGGCAATCAGCGCCAATCCGCCGAACACGATGCCTTCGATACCAAATGAGAGTAGCCATCCGACGAGTGTCATTGCTGTCCCTTTTTCTTGGCTTCTTCGATGAGTTCAGCGAGACGCTGCAACTCCTCGGAGGAAGGATTGATCTCACGATTAGCGAGCATCGCCGCGACAGCTTGTTCCAGCGAGTTTTCGTAGAACGTCGCGAGTACCCGCGTCAACGCCGACTGTCCGGCCTTTCGCCGAGGCTTGGTCGGGCGATAAATGTACTTGCCACCGCCGTCGCGATATTTGAGATGCCCCTTCTCCATCAAGATGGTCAGCAGCTTTCGCACCGTGGAATAGCTGGGCGGATCGTGCATCGCCTGCAAAACATCGGACACCGAACACTCGCCTTGGGAGTAGACGATATCCATGATCTGCGTTTCACGCTTGCTTAGAACAACCGATTTTCTCGCTTTCTTTCCCATGCTGCTAATTTATTCGCACCTAGCAGCCGAGTCAAGACCTATATGCTAATTTTTTCGCATGCAATATTCTTTGCGCCGGCGATGTGAATGCATGATGCTTACCTTCCTGTCCCCCGTGCCCATCGGCGATTGCTGATTCGAGAGTTTGGATTCTAGTATGTAGGGTGAGTCCGATCGCCGCCTCTGCCGCAAGCTGCATCGGTCTTCACCATCCATCAAAACCGGGAATCGCGATCTCATCCCGCCAAAATCCGATTTTCATCGTCCAACTTCGCCATCAACTCATGGGGCCCCCATCGACATCCCATACTTCGCTAACAAGTCGGTCACTTCCCGCCGGACTTCGGATTCGCCGCGGCCCGTCGCTTCTAGCAAGCCCGCATAATTACCGACCGTGCTGTTCAACTCTGGAAGCGGGTTGCCGACTTGCCGGCTCACTTTCAGATAGAGTTCCAGTGCGCGGCGCATCAGCGGTTCGGCCTCCGCGAGTCGGTCGGTCGAGATAAGCACATGGGATAAATTGTAGAGATTGCGGGCGACATCCGGATGATCCGCGCCGCTTGATTTCTCGCTGATCGCCACCGCACGACGCATCATCGATTCGGCTTCCGTAAAGCGATTCGTGGAGTGATATAAAACACCCAATTCGTTGGCTAAATCGGCGACGCTCGGATGTTCCGCTCCGTCGCGCCGCTCGTGAATCGCCATCGCGCGGCGAAACATCGACTCGGCCTCGTCGACCCGACCGCTACTCTTGAGCAAATGCGCCAGGTTGTTGAGATCGCGGGCGACCTTGGGGTCGTCAACGTCCAGCCGCAGTTCGTTGATCGCCAGCGTTCTGCGCATCAGCGATTCGGCTTCTTCGACGCGATCCATCGAGTAACACAACACTCCTAGCTCATTGGCGAAATCTGCTACGTCTGGATGCTCGGGGCCATGGTTTCGCTCGACGATTTCCAGGGCTCGTCGGAATAACGGCTCGGCCTCGGTCAGGCGATTCGCTGACTTTAGCACTTGAGCCAAGTTGTTCAGATCGCTTGCGAGTTTTGGGTGGTCGGCGCCATGGGCCCGCTCGTCGATCGCTAGTACGCGGCGCATCAACGTCTCCGCCTCCGGAAGGCGATTCGCCGAGTAATAGACGACCCCCAATTCATTGAGAATCTTGCCGACCCGTGGATGCTCGCTGCCGCAAGACTTTTCCTCGATCGCCAACGCACGTTGCAGAAGCAACTCCGCCTCCGCGGATCGATCGGTGGCCCGAAGTAGCTGCGCCAAATTGAACAGTTGACCGGCGACATCACCGTGCTCGCCGCCGAGGACCTTTTGATGAATCTCCAGCGATCGCCGCATCAGCGCCTCGGCTTCGTCCAGGCGGCCGGTACCTTTAAGGACCTGCGCCAGGTTGTTGAGATCACGAGCAACCGCCGTATGCGCCAAGCCGTACGACCGTTCGTCAATCGCCAAGGCTCGCCTGAACTGCGGCTCGGCATCGGCCGGTCGATTGGTGGCGATGTAGAGGGCCGCCAGGTTGTTGATCGTCAGGGCGACTTCAGGATGTTCGTCGCCGTAACATTCTTCGTAGATGGCCAAGGCGCGGGTGAACATCGCTTCAGCCTCTTCGGGGCGATCCGTGGCCTGCAGCAATTGCGCCAGGTTATTCAGTTGCGCGGCGACGCTCGGATGATCCGCGCCATGGGATTGTTCGTTGATCGCCAGAGCGCGTCGCATCAACGCCTCGGCTTCCGGGAGGCGCTGGGTCGACTCCAGCACTTCGGCCAGGTTTCCCATGGCGTTGGCGACCTCGGGATGATCGTCGCCCAGCGACGCCTTCCAAATGTCGAGTGCACGGCGCAGCAGCCGTTCGGCATCCGCCAGGCGGTCGGTATCGTAATAAATCGCGGCCAAACTGTTCAGGGTCGCCGCAACCTTGGGATGGTCCGAGCCATAGGATTTTTCATAAATATCCAGGGCCCGGCTCAGCAATGGTTCGGCTTTCGGCAAGCGGTCGGTGGCACGCATCAACAGGGCCAGGCTGGTCAGGCGCAGAGCGACGTCGGGGTGTTCGTCGCCGTAGCACGCTTCGCCGATCGCCAGAGCGCGGCGCATCAGCGGTTCGGCTTCCTGGAGGCGGTTGGTGTTTTGCAGCACTTGCGACAAATTCCCCAGGTGAACGGCGATCTTCGAGTGCTCTGGCCCATAGTACTTTTCGTCGATCGCCAGGGCGCGACGCATCAGTGCCTCGGCCTCGTCCAACTTGGTTAGGGAAAAGCACACGTGCGCGAGATTGTTCAGATCGCGGGCGACGTTCGGATGGTCGGCCCCATGGAACTTTTCGTCGATCGCCAACGCGCGGCGGAGCAGCGGTTCGGCCTCCGCCATTCGATTGGTTTCCTTGTATAGGGACGCCAAGTTGCTGATGCCGCCCGCAGTTTGGGGATGCTCCGTTCCATAGACTTTTTCGTCGATCGCCAGCGCGCGGCGAAGCAGCGGTTCGGCTTCCGCTAGCCGATTGGTATCTTCGAGCAAATGCCCCAGACTGGTCAGGGCCGACGCCACATGAGGATGCTCGTCGCCAAGCGAACTCTCCCAGATATCCAGTGCACGCCGGACCAACGGTTCCGCTTTCGCCAACTGATTCGTCTTCCTTAGCAGCGACGCCAGGTTGATGAGTCGCGTGGCGAGTTCAGGATCGGCGGAGTCGCCAGATTGTTCTTCGATCGCAACAGCACGGCGCAACAGCGATTCTGCCTCGGTCAGGCGGTCGGTCTCCAGCAACAGCATCGCCAAGTCGTTCAGGTGCACGGAAACATTTTTGTGATCGGCACCATACGTCTGCTCGGCGATGTCTAGTGCCCGGCGAAGCAGCGACTCGGCGGCGGTGTGGCGGGCCGCGGTCATCAGAAAGCGGCCGAGATCGTTCGCCAGATAACGCAACCGCGATGGTTCTCCTTCGCTTTGCTCCCAACGGGCGAAGGCGGCTGTATAACTGGAGGCCATATCGAACGTCGGCTGCAACTGCCGCCAGTAGCCGAGCAGTTCATAACTGCGGTGCTGCAGTCGAATGTAACAGGCCTCTTCCGTTAGCAAATCGTGCAGCTTCGGCCACTGCCGCGCCTTCGACAATTGCCAGGGCAGTTCGTCCAGCCGCCGGTTGCTCCAATTCTGCTGTTGTTGAAAATAGTCCGCTAGCCGCCGATGCGCGTCTTGCTGTTCCGACTCGCTGGAAACGTAATCGTCTCGAACGGCCGTGCGGAGAAAGCCGTGCGCGAATGTCAACAGACCGCCGCGGCTGACAAGTGCATCCGACATCGCCAGGAACAAGGGAGACCAAATGGCCCGCGGCAGAGGTCGTCCGCTTTCGCCAAGCAACTCCAGCAGTTCGGTTTCCGACAGACCGCGACGCGCGGCCCACAACAGCGAGAGCGTATCGCGGACCATGCTCGACCCGTCGGCGTAGGCTTCTTCCCACCGCTCGATCACTTTGCGATACAAGGCCCGCGGATCGGCCGCCTCCAAGTACCAGGCAATCCGCTTGCTCAACTGTTCGTGTACGCCGAACACACGCAGTTCGTCCAGCAGCACGTTCAAGTACAGTGGGTTGGCTGTCTGATCGGCGTCGACCAATTCCTGAGTTCTCCGTGGGCCTAAATCACGGCCAGACTGCTTGAGAAAATCGTGGATCAGCCGGCGCCGCTCGGCCTCTTCCAGCGGCTCGACCTCCAGCGGCGGGTCTTCTTCCGAAAACCAGTGGCGGCTGGCCATGGCATCCAAGCTGCGTCCCGGCAGCGTCGAGATCAGCAGTCGCCAATTCGAGGGAAACGATTCGGGCAGCCAGCCAAGATCGGGCGCGTTGTTTTCTTCTTCCAGTTGATTCAACGCATCCAGCACCAGCACGATCCGACCGCGGTCCTTCGTTTGCCGCACCCATTTGGGAAACTCTTCGCGAAGTTCTTCTGCTTGGGACGGGACTTCGCCGGGCAGGTCGAATCGCCGCTGCAACTCGAGCATGATGCGTCGCAGAATCCGCGAGTCGCTGGCGCTGTCGGGTGAACTGCCGATGAAGTGCAGCAGTAAAAAGTCGTCCGGGTGCCGTTGGCGATACTGCAAAGCCCAATTGGAAAGCAGCGCCGATTTCCCGCTGCCCGATTCGCCCTGCACGACCAAAGGTGGCAACTCGCCCGCCACATGCTCGTCCAACCGATCGAAGTACTCTTGGCGGCCGATATAGACGCCGGCCCGACTGCGGGCAAAGGCCTCATGGTCCAGTCGTTCGCTCTCGAGTTCATCGGGGCTTGTCTGAGCGGGGAAAACTTCGTTGATGATGCGCGTGAAATCTTCGAGTACCCACTGGCCGAGGTCTTTCGGAGTGGGATAGTTTTCGTGCAGGCAACAGTCGACCTTGTCGCGTGTGCGGCGAATGTTTTGCTTCAATTGGTCGAGCCGCCGTTTGCTGTCAGGCGATTCGCTTTCAAAGTCGGCCCGCTCGCTGTTGGGCGGAAGATCGTCCAAATATTTGGGATCACGAAAATAGAAAATGGCGTGCTGCGCCATTTCAGGAGCATTCAGCACTGCTTGCAGAATCTCCAACTCGGTGACCGACTTCTTGTCGCCCCCATTGGAATGGTCTTTGATCCATGGCTCGCGCTCGATGACGTCCTCCGAGATGTTGTCGGGAATCCAGCCGTATCGCTCGCCCAACAATCCGATGAAGTAGGGACGGCAACGGTTTATTTCTTCCAGGCAGATCGGCAACACTTCGCCGCGCTGCGCCTGTTCTTCGGTGATTCCCCAACGCAAGTCAATTTCGCTCCACGTCACCTGCCGCTCTTCGCACAACCTGCGCAGTTGAGGAAACACTCGCAGCACCAATTCATCCCGCTCCGCCTGCATGTCGCGAAATGTGGACGAAACGAAAACTCGAATCACACGATCGTCAGCCTGAGACGATTCCATATTTCCGAAAACTTCTGACATGGGCGATGCTCACGCGGACCAAAGATGGGAAAGACACGAGGAGAAGCCTTCAATTTGCCATGCTGAACTTCCATAGGCAAGCGTTTATCTAATTTGGCTATGGAGTTATGCGCGAAACCGACTACCGAATGGTTCAGTTCGCATGGCCGAAGTCTCCGCATGGCCGAAGTCATGGTCGCGTTTTACGAAAAACTCGGCTATCAAATCGAAGACCGCGTCAGCCAGGGCCAAACGAACGTACAATCGATGAACAGGCGCAGCTATCATGTATCCGCTAGACTGTGGCTACAAACCGGCGGCTCTTGAAGACCTTTTTACCATCAAGGAATCATCGACTCATGCGATTCTTTCGATCAGTCATCGCCATTTCGTTGGCAGCCTTTCAGATCGAAGTTGCCGTTTGTGCTGAACAGCAACTTGAACACTTTCTAAATACGGGGCATTCGTCCGTAATCAGTGACGTGGCCATCAGCTCCGACGGCGCGTACCTCGTCACTGTTGGTTATGACAGCAAGGCCATCCTCTGGAAAACGGAGTCCGGCAAGAAGATTCGAGAGTTTTCCGGCCACGAAGGACGAATCTTCAGTGTTGCGATGGCCGACGACGGCAAGTCGTTCGTGACCGGTTCCTACGACCAAACCGCGATCCTGTGGGATGCGGCAACAGGCAAACAACTTCAGAAATTCAAGCACAGCGATTGGGTCTGGAATGTGACGATCAGCCCGGACGGGAAGTTGGTCGCAACGGGCGCGGAGGATGGTCGGGCGATCCTTTGGAACGCGGCAACGGGCAAGAAAATCAGAACGATTGTCCGGGTGGAAGGCGGTTCGCCCGAGGTCGCGATCAGCGCCAACAACAACCGCATCGTTACCATGATTGGAACAACGCTGGCAACATGGGACGCAACAACTGGCAAGAAACTCCGCGATTTTGAAGCCGAAGACGACGTTTGGGACATTGCGATCAGTAGTGACGGGAAACATGTTCTGGGTTCGCTCTTGCTGAGTGATCGCGCCGTACTGTGGGATGCGGTCACTGGCAAAGTGGTTCGGCGCTATGACACAGGCGGTGAGGACATTAGGAGTATCAGGCTCAGCCGCGATAACCGGCGGATGTTAATCGGGACGGCAAACGATAAGGCATCGCTGTGGGATATTTCCACAGCCAAGCGAATTCAGACGTTCGCGGGCGATAGCCCGTACAACTCCGATATGCGATGCGTCGCGCTCAGCGCGGATGGCACGACCGTGGTTACGGTAACGGACGGTCAAAGAACGTCGACGCAGTGGGACGTCAAAACCGGTAAACCGCTGCGCACGTTTGGAATGATCGCATCCACGGACCGGGACTTGACGCTCAGCGACGACGGCAAATACCTCGCGATCGGCACGGGAAATTCCGCCAGCATCTGGGATACGGCCACCGCCCGGCGTGTCCAGCATCTGTTGGGACACGAGCAAGAGGTTTACCGTGTCGCTTTGAGTGCCAACGGTAAGCTGGCCGTAACGGGCTCCGCGGATCAAACCGCGATTCTCTGGGACGTCGGCACGGGAAAGAAGTTGAAGAGCTTTGTCGCGCATGACGACTCGGTGAATTCCGTGGGGATCAGTAACGATGGCAAGTTGGTGATGACCTCGTCAAGCGGTGATGGAACCGCGATTCTGTGGGACGCGGAAACAGGTAAGAAGTTTCGCATGTTTCAAGGCAAGATCAAACCTGACGATGCGTCGAATCGATTTTCAGCCGCTGGTTTGAGCCCCGACGGCCGCTTTCTCGTTACAGGAGCGTACGACAGCACAGTGACTTTCTGGGACGCCAACACGGGAAAGAAACTGGCCGAAAACTCGGACCACCATTCACAGAAGATCAATTCCATCGCGTTCAGCCGTGACGGCAAACGTGTCGTCACTTCATCGTGGGCCAATCTCAATGTTTGGGAAACCGCCAAGGGAAAACAGCTTTATAATGTCAGGCAATTGGTCGGATTCACGTGTGTAGCGATCAATGGCAACCTGCTTCTTGCCGGCACGGAAGACAATACTACCCAAATTCGGGAAGCATCATCGGGCAAACATCTTCGAACTTTGCGAGGCCACACGGACCCAATTTGGGGTACGGCGATAAGCAACGACGGCAAGTTCGCCTGGACAGCTTCTGGCGATGGCACGACGCGCCTGTGGCGACTTCGTGATAGCAACGAATTGCTACGCTTGACCAGTTTCGACCAAGCCGATGATTGGCTGGCAATCACACCTGACGGTTATTTCGACGGATCGGATGAGGCATGGACTCTCATCAGCTACCGCGAATCGTCGTCCGGTAAATTAATCGACGGCCAGTCCATGCGAAAATTGTTTCATCGTAAGGGCGACTTAATGGAACAGGTTAAGTAGCCAGTCAGTCGTTTCACTGATGGGTTCGATCATTCTCAAGCCAAGGACATCGCGCTAACATGATTCTGTACTTGCTGATAATCCAGGCGGTCGTTGCAACCGACGCGTCGGCCATCCAAGTCACGGCAACACCACGAAGCGGCGCTGCCATCGTTGGGGCGGTTGTGGCTGACTTCAAAATGGACGCCACGTTTGGGACCGTGCAGTTTGAACCGAGCAAATTGTCGGAGATTCAGTTCGGAAGTCCTAACGTCGTCACCACCAGTGACTTCTCCGTCGTGCGCGGAAGATTCAAGTTCGAGAAATTGACAATCAGAACGGATGACGGCGAGAAGACTTTCCCGTTGGCGCAACTCAAGAAGCTGCTGGTTATTCACAAGGCAATACCCGTGCCCGGCCAGATAACCAACGGGCGCAGCGCCAACGGACTGACTTACCACCTGCGAGTTCCCGGGACATTTCAACCCGAGCAGCCGTTGCCCGCGATCGTCATCTTGCACGGGTCGAATATGAACTCGCGCGATTACGTGAAATCGATTGTCGGCAAGTGGCCCGAAATTGCCAAAAAATACATCGTGATCGGAATCAACGGAGAGCGGCGTAGTCGCGGCGGCACGCCGGAAAACCCACGGTTTAATTACACGTACATAAACTTCGTTGGCAAGCGATCCACGATGAAAGGCTATCCAGGGACGGATCGCGAGAGTCCCGTGCTGGTAAAAGAACTGGTCGACGAACTGCGCCGCGATCTTCCGATTGAGCGGCTGTTCATTGGCGGTCATTCACAGGGTGCGTTTCTAACGTATTCGGCCCTGATGAACTTCCCCGAATCGTTCGACGGCGCCTTTCCCATTTCGGGCGGCCTCATCATTCAAGCGGAACCGACCGCATTCAAACAGAAAGAGATTCGAAAAGCGCAGCGTGAACGACCGATTGCAATAGTTCATGGAACGACCGATACCAGCGTGCGTTTCAGTATGTCGCAAGCAGCTCTCGCGAAGTTTCATGATGAAGGATTCCCCAGGATTCGTTTGTTCGATCACAAGACCGCCGGGCATCGTTTTGTTTTTCTGCCCGTTGACAAGGCTATTCACTGGCTGGATGAAATGACCAGCAAAGACGGCGAACAGTTAGTGTCATCGGCGGCGGCAAGGATTGATGCACGGCAATACCGTGACGCGTTAGCGCTGCTTGACCGCGCCGCGAAAATTCCCGAGTCGGATTCCAGGAAGATTGTCGGCCTACGAGCGAAGATCGGTGAAGCGGCAACCCCGGCCGCCGACACTTTGCGGGCCGCCATGACTGCCAACACGGACGGCGCGTGGGTCGACGACTTTCTTGAGTTTCGGGCTCAGTTCGAATTCACTGAAGTCGCTCGACCGGTCATGAAGGCCTACAACGAGTTGCGTTTGCAGCACCAGCCGAAGGCCGATGAAATGTATAAGCAGTCTCGAGTTGACCTGAGAGCACGACGGCGAGATGACGCGTACAGCAAGTACCAGGAGGTTGTCGACAAGTACTACGCGTCAAGTCGTTACGCAACCATGAAACGCTGGCTGGCCGAACGTGAGGATTAGTCGCTCAAGATCCGCCGAGCCAGGGCACACTCCTGGCACTTGCCTCTGTCTCCCAAAGTTCAAAGTTCTGGGCGCGTCGCGCAACGTCTTCTCCCCCTTGCCAAAGGGGATCACCCGCAACGTCTTGTCCCCCTTGCTAGGGGGATCATCCGCAACGTCTTGTCCCCCTTGCTAAGGGGGACCACAGGGGGTTCTTTTACCGTTCGGCCCAGCCAGAATATTCCGACCACGTGCGTGCCAAGGTCCCCCAAACCCCACCGTCCGTCATCACCGTCATCAATCCGGTTCTCCCCCTTGCCAAGGAGCAGTTGAAGGATGTCGAGAATGTGCAGTCGGAATATCGAATATTGAACACGGAATGATGGAGGCTGAAGGAAGAAGATCGGAATCAGGTAACAAAAGCGTTTTCTCTCCGCCCAACTAAGTAACAACCTCACCATTATGGTCGAACCAATGTCCGGCCCACCTGACTGTCACAATTAACTGGAGAAGAACGATGAAACGTATACTATTTATCATGCTCGGTCTGGCGGTCGCCGTCATCAGCCTGCAGGAAGCTCACGCTCAAAAGCCCCGGCAGAATCCTGGACTCCCGAAAGTGGATTTCCAGATCGGCCAGATTCAACCGTTGGGCCAGGGACTTGCTATCCCGGTGACGAACCGCGGATTTGTGATCTCCCCCAGCAACACGGTATCGGTCGCGATCTACGATCTGCAAAGCAGGCGACTGCTGATGACCAAAAGTCTGCGTCTATCGGCCATACAACCAAACCAGACGAAGCGCGTGATTGTGGTCCCGCCGTCGTCGGGTAAGGCGATCATGGTCCGGGCCACGGTTGATCCAAGAAACCGCGTGCCGGAAACCAACGAGCGGAACAACGCCACGGCTTCCCGGCATTGATTTTCACCACGGAAATTAGCCACTCACTGGGAGCCGGTCCACCTTGGGCCGGCTCCCATTTTTTTAGGTTTAGGCCTGGCCTTCAATCCGGGAACGAGCTTTCGCTACCGGCCGGTTGACAGAGACTGCCGAGCGCGAGAGTGCCCGGCGTTTTTTCGTGCGCTTCGCCAATCGCGATGTTACTCGGCGATTTTATCGATGGCCTCAGTGGCGGCGTTGGCCACGTCCGAGTTCAGATCCTTGGACAAATCCTTCAAGACGGGCAGCGCGGCCCTGGCATCAGGACCGATACTGCCGAGAGCCAACGCCGACTCCCTGCGTAAAGATTTGGACTCGTCGCCCAACATCTGGATTAGCGGAGGCACTGCTGACCTGGCGTCTGGACCGATACTGCCGAGGGCTTTGACTGAACGGGCGCGGGCATAGTAGTAATCGTCCTTGAGCGTCTTGATGAGTTCAGGAACCGCGGACTTTGCGTGCGGGCCGAAGGCAATAAGCGCACCGGCGGCCCCACTGCGGACGAGTTCTTCCTTGTCGCTCAGCCTTGCGGTGATGGCGGGGACAGCCGCCTTTGCGTCCGGGCCAATTCGCCCCAGTGCCCGAACGGCCGAACTGCGCACACGCCGGTTGTCGTCACTCAGCGCCTCGATCAAGGTAGGCACGGCAGCCTTCGCATCCGGGCCGACCTTGCCGAGAGCGCCGGCCGCCCATGTGCGGGTCATGCCGTCGTCTTCTTCCTTGATTGCTCGGACCAGCGCTGGAACAGCTTCCACGGGTGGGCCGATCCAGTAGAGAGTATGGGCGATCGGCCGGCGGTAGTGCACATGTGGGTCGCCGAGCGCTTCGACGAGGGCAGGGACGGCTGGCAGACCGATCTGTTGCAACCCATCGACCGCCGCAGTGATGCTGACACGACCATTTCGACCCTGGGTTGCCTCTATCAGTGCGGGGATTGCTTCGGGCCCGATTCGGGCGAGGCCGCGGGCGGCCAACTTGCGAATCGTCCCGTTGGTGTCGATCATACCGAGCGCGGCAATCAGTTCGGGGATCGTTCTGTCCGTATGTTTTGGCGACACGCGGCAGCAGCGGCCGAGCGCAGCAGCGGCAACGCCGCGAACAAGCTCGTCATGCCCTCCGTTTTCGTTCTTCAGCGTTCGGATGAGTGCATCGACGCCGGCGTCCGTAACGCAGAACCCGAGGCCTTGGGCGGCCTTCATTTGGACCGAGTAGTGTTCGTCGTCGAGCGCCTCGACGAGTGTCGGCACGGCAGCCTTCGAGCGAGTTAGGCCAAGGTAGAAGGCGGTTTCACTACGGCGGTCCGGATCCTCGTGACGGAGCAGTTTCTTCCATTCGCTCAATCGGCGGATGCCAATCAGCGGATCTTCGTCGTTGACTTCTTGCGCGATGACCGGCGAGGACGTCAACCCGAACAGGCAAAGAGCTATAACGATCGCTTTCATGATTGACTCTCCTATGTCCAGCGGAGATGAGCTTCGTCCACCTCACCTTGATCATACCGCATGAAGTCAACAAACTCGAACAAACGTGAAGATCTTGACATACCCCGATTTCCCGCACCAGGGCCTGGTGTTGAGTGCCGTGACGAACTTGAGGCCCCAGGCGCACTGCCCCGCGGTGTGTACGAGGCCCCCGTGTCTGGACCGTATTTGGTGTCGCCGCCATGTCCACACCGGCACCGCTCATGGGTTCTCCTCAGAAACCGTGTTGATTTACGAACAACTAGACTTTCGCGGCGCACACATTCTAACTATTTTCGGACGACTCTACCGCTGATCAGCGGTCTGAGCTGCCAATTATTTACGACCCAAAGCAGGAATGAAACGGCTTTTTGTGGCCACTAGTTTGTCACCTCCGCAGTTTTGGCGTTCGGTCATTCGCGACTTCGGACGGTTCGACATCATTCACGAATACACAGCCCTGGGGAGGCCCCCTAGAATTGGCCAACGCCATCCAGCAACCTTTCAAATCCAGTCACCCCGACTGACAATCGGGGTTCAATGCAGTAACCCCTTCCCTGTACACAGGTTGCACCAAGTTCAAAACCGTCCAGTCACCATGGGGCGATTGGATGGGTATCGTGCCAACCCAGCTCGCGTTCGCCGATACGACTTCAATCAGGGTGCCGTGAAGTTCAGGGAGCTTTCGTAGCCCAACTCGCCGAAGTGTGTCAAACTTCAGCAGCTGCGGACTCTCCGAAACTTGCTGAGGTTATCGCCACCGACGCGAATTAGCCTGCTTCGGCGTTTCACTCCGAACGCACGAAGCCAAAGTCCGAAACTGCATCGGTCCTCTGACCGACGCGGGGTTGGGAGCTTTCTTTCCGAGTGAGGATGATGTGAATTCGTGCAGTTGGCTAACTGCCGAATTGCGGGCGGGGAAGGCGACCTCAGCAGGTTTGACCTGAGAATCGACAAGCAGCTATGCTAGATGAGAACACACGACAACAAGCCAACTTTCGAGTGTCCAAATGTACTTAGCGACAGGTTGGCGTCCAGAACACCGTTGGGCGACTCAATCAAATGGAACCGCACCAAGTCTGCTGGCAGGACGATGATGGTGCGACCGTCTGCTCCGTTGATGAATTGGACTCGCTGCTCGAGCGCTTGCACGCAGAATCGACACGTCCCATCCTCGTCCATGTGTCCGGTCCTTCGGGTTCGCTTACGATCGGCGTTGGTCACACTCGCTGCGTCCTGACGTTCATCTATCCCGACGGCGATTCGCCATATCCCATCAGTTCCAACGGCACGGATGACCAAAGCGAACACGATTTCTTCATGTGCGGCCATCATTCAGCGTTTGCTGGTAAGAACACTATTCAAAATGACCTCGCGCGTAATGCGATGCGAGTGTTCGTTCAACATGGGGCACTCTCGCTGGCAATCCGCTGGGGCGAGGCGTAGTCGCCCAACACCGCATCTGCCGCAAGGGCCCTCCGGGCACGCCTTCGTCTTTCATTCAACGTGCGTTCGCGTAAAATCGGTGTTTGATTGTTCGACGTTTTCCGCTTCGGTCAGGGGCGGCGTCGGCAATACTTCCCGTTGTGCGAACCCAGGGTGCCCTGATGGTGTCCGTCTCGCATGTTCAGTGACGAACGCAATGCCCGCATCGACTACTACGAGACGCTCGACCTGCCTGGTTTGCTCGACCTCGAACGGTATTCACCTCGCGACGTCGATCTCCTCGTGTTCATTGGTCGCCATTACCTTCGGGAACGCCAGCTAGACAAATGCCACAGCTATTACTCACGGGCACTCGAGATTGACCCTGACGACGGGTGGACGCATCTCTATATGGGCAATCTTTGCTACGCTCTTTCTTGCTATGACGACGCCGAAACATACTTCAAACAAGCAATCGAACTCTTGCCTGACGTCGCGTGCCCGCATTGGTGCCTCGGCGATGTATACGACGAAATGGGATACTGGTCGCGAACCGAGCAATCCTATCGTCGGGCCGTCGAAATTGACCCTACGGATGCCAAATACAAACAGAAACTGAACGAATGGCTGGCCAACAAACCGGGGTAGGGTTCGCACAACATGGTTCTTACGCATTGGCCTAGGGCACACCTTCGTTGTTCAAGCCTCGCTGGGGTGGCAAACTTGACTCTTGTTCAAGCCGTTTCCTGATGGCAGGGGCGGTGTCAGCCCCCGTCTGGAGGCCATCGGTGGCGAAGAAATCAAAAGACAAGTTTGTCGTCGAGCGTGTCCAAACCGGCGTTCGGATGGAGAAACGACTTGTCAAGGTGCTTAAGGGACTTGCTGAATATCACGACATCTCGCTTGGCGACCTGCTTGAAGGGATTGTCCTTCACGCATTTGACGGCAAATGTGCCTTCTCCAAGGAATCGCTTCAGGTTGTGGCCGAGCTGAAGAAGGTCTACGGATTGGAGATCGACTCGACCGCCAGCCACAGGCTCAAGGAAAAGTGACGACCATGGCCCATCACGCATCTGTTGAAGACAAGGACTTTCTGCGTCGATTCGAGGCGTACTCTCTGTCGCCCGACGACTTTGACCACCGCTCGCACATTCGAATGGCCTACATCTACCTTTGCCGGCATGACACTCAGGCAACATGCCGCGCGGTCCGCCATGCACTCCGTGGATTCTTATCCCATATCGGCGTGGAGCCATCATCGAAGTATCACGAGACCATGACGCGGGCATGGGTCCTGGCGGTGCGTCATTTCAGGGCTCTGGCACCAGCAACATGCTCGGCATCCGAGTTTATCGATGCCAATCCAAAGCTTCTCGATACGGGAATCATGCAAACGCACTACTCGAAAGAGTTGCTGTTTTCAGATAGAGCCCGGAGAACTTTCGTGGAACCGAACCTAGAACCAATACCTCGATATGACGAAACGCAGAGTTAGTGGCCGCTATCTTAGAGGGCGCTGCGCGAGTGTGAAACGCAGGGCATCTCCGCGCGACTGACAGAATCGACACTGTCAATTCCAGCTCCCCTACGTAGGAGCCAAATCAGAGCTGGAGAGGACCATGGACGACATCAAACTGAAGCGTGTGTTCGGCGACAATTAGGATTTCCCATTGTCTGCCGATTGGGAGAGCGGGCGAACTGGCCCAAAAAAACGAAGTGGGCAGGTTGCCGTAGGCTGATCATCTACGACTCAAAGCAGGAATGGAGCCAGCGTCGGAAAAAGGTCCAATCTAGAAAACGGACGCCAGTCAATCCGCGTCCAGGGCAAGGGGCTCGAGAAAGAACTCGCCGAACTCACCTTTGGCAATCGACTTGGCTTCCCCATGGTAGCCGACCTTCTTCCCAGCAGAGCTAGTGGGGCTGGTTTGGCGATCGAACTCGAAAAAGTCCCCTTCCCCTTCTTGCACTACGAACGTCAGTTTGCACCAGAACGCCTCGGGAGTTCCCTCGCGAAATGTGACCTTTAGGGAGCCTGGTTCGTGACCCTTCATCGGGAAGATCTCTCGCGTTCCATCGGGAGCGACATAGGCGATCTGGAGTTCGTGTTTTCTCTGACTGGAGTCCGCTTTCGGCTTCCGCACCTCGCCGTTCGACTTCGCGGAAGTTGAAGGCCCATTTTCGGTCTTGTATTTACTCCCACATCCGACCAACGAAATGGACAACAGGAGCAGAATTATGGTTCGGATCATGGGAGCCTCTGTAAATGAAACTGGGTCGGCTGATCCAAGTCAGTAGCACTGAACTTGAAGCTGCGCGACGGCGGCCCCCAGAATAGCGGATTGCTACACGGCTGCCAATCGAACCACCCACCCATTCAAGTCTGTTCCACGACGGTGTTGTTTGGCCAGGGCAACGTTGTTGGGCCCGTGCAACGCACGACGAGTTCTTGGGACGAAGCGTCTACTTTGGTGATTGAACATTTCTTCGTAAGTAAGAATGCCGACGCGGATGCGTCCAAAGTGGCTTTGCTGAATCGCTAACCGTGGTAATTTGCTCATCCCTTCCTCGCGACCATCTGCACCGGTGAAACCCGACCGGCCGTGACATTGTCCATCATGTTCCGGACCTTGATGGCCGCAGTGTCGCCAAGCAGGATATGGAGGCCAAGGGGCGGCGGCCCCTCGCCGCCTGCAAAACAGTGACTCACTCACAGTCAAGAACGAACGACCTTTAACTTGCGTCGGTGGCGTACACGTGGCGTACACCGAAGTGATTTACGCCGTCTTGTTGAACGCGGAGGTTGGACAAACCTCCGCACCGTAACTCCGCCGCAATCCGCGTCGGTCCAATGCACAATAGCCGGCTTGTCGTTCGTTACTTTGGTGGGCCCCAATTGGACCCACCTCGTAATTCCAGCTAGGCGGAGTGCCAGATAAAGGCGCATTGTTGAATCCAACTGGGGATGCGAGTTCCACCAAATCGTGAACCCATCAACTTAGCCGCCTGGTACACGCAACGCCGAACGTTGGAGAGCAACTTGTCGCATCTTGTCTTCGAAACGTACGACGCTGCGAGTTCATCCAGACCAACCTACGCATTGGAGTCTCCTGATCGAAAGATCGATTCACTCCTACTTGGCGTTTTTCTCCAGAAGACCGGGCCAATTGTTGTCTGCCTTTGCGATGGTTCCATCCATGTCTTGTTTGAACATCTCATTAATCTCAGGATTCAACGTGAGATACAGCCGGTCGTTGTAGACCTGCCAAGTGGTGATATCCACGGGGAAGAGTGCGCCGACGGAAACACCGAAGGTGCAGAAGCCCCCGTTCCGCGGGGCGTATTTTTCAGGATCCGCCGCGAACAGCTCTTTGTTCTTTTCGTCGGCGAAGAAATACGTTGCGCCGCGGTGGGTCGCGGTAATCTTGAAATTGCCGTTGACTGGCTTCGAGTCGGTGAAAAATGCCACCGGATCGTGCCCGTGCAGAGCAACTTCACTTGCACCAGCGACATTGACGAGTTCCATCGTAATCGTATTCGTTGACATAGTACTTGGTCCATTCGTTGTGAAAGGGCGGTTTGTGATGCTTCAAGAGCAACGTTTCGAGACTAGGCAAAGCAAGTAGCGTGCCACTTCTTAAGATTGGCGAGTCATCTCCAATCGAAGAATTCGACTGCTGCCGGTCGGCACATGAAATTTCGGCGTTCGCTGGGAAGCGATGTGGCACATTCCTTGGGATCATCGAGCGAACGGAACTGATTCCGTAAAACGTGGTCGCCATATTTGGCGAGGCCCGTCAAATGTGACGATCAAATGTATCAAATGCTGCGGGCTAACCGTGACGACTCAAGAGGACGCGCGCCTGGCATGGCGTCGGCTCGCGCGGTCCTGCTGATCCTTTTTACGCCAGGCGAGAGAGCGGATTCTGTCACAGTACCCCTTTGCAGTATTAAATTAGTCAATCTTTTGTTCGAGTTTCTTAACGGCGGCAGTCAGCCGCCAATCATGGGCGATGTTGATCAAGCGGGCTTACGAAGTGGATCCCTTGTGTTGGCCGAAGTGGGGCGACCAGATGCAGGTGGTGTCGTTCATCGAACCGCCTCAGGCAGGCCCAGTTTCGTTCACCATTGCAAAACACTCGCCTTGAATTAGCGGCTCTTCCTTGTAATCTGGTTGTAAATCAAAATTCCTATCAGTTACCTGGCACCGTCTTCCCGCGGTGTGCAGGATCAGGATCTTGCCGATGACGATCGCCAACGCGCCCCCGCCGGGAAAGACGAGACTGTTCGTTGCGGGTATCTGGCTGGCGGTCATCGGCGCGCTTGTTTTTCTTCGCTATCGCGGTGACATTGGGTTGTTCAAGAGCTTCCACAAGTGGATGGCGGACTCCGGTGCCGCCGACTGGGTGCGCAACTTGGACAGCGAAGTGCTCCTGGTGGTGTTCGGCGTCGGGCTCTGGGCCTGGATGAAGAGGGGGCGCGAGGGGCATTCGGCCGGGCTGCTTAGAGACCTCGGTCTGGGCGGCGCCGTGGGGAATGGATGCTTCGTCGGCCTGGTCATCGCGCTGCCCATGCTGCTGCTCGGTGCGGTGACGGGTGGTGACATCGCGTTCAAGTGGCCGATGGTGCGCATCTACGTCACAGGACCGTTCGCCGAGGAGTGGTTTTGCCGGGGCGTGCTCGTCCTCGCGTTCGTGCGGCTGGCGGGTGTCTCATTCTGGCCGACGGCGATCGTGAGTGGCGTGCTGTTCGGGCTGATGCACGTGCAGTGGACAGCAGACGGGTTCGCACAGGGTTGGCCGCACGGCCTCTTCACGACGGCCGGCGGCATCTGGTTCGCGTGGCTCGCGCGCGAGTGGGGACGCAATCTATGGCTCGTCATCGTCGCGCATGGCCTCATGAACATGGCCTCGCCGTGGTACGGCGCCGACAACGCGACTTGGCACGTGATCGGACATGGCACCTCGGTCGCGCTCGGCACCGTCATGACGATTCGTCCGGACTGGCTGCGTATGAGCTGGGCGCGCCCGGCACAGGGGTCTGGTCGGTGATCCCGAGCTTCTTGCGGACCGCCTTGCTCGACAGTTGGCTGAATCGAATGTCCACAAGCCTTGATTGCTATCTGTTACTGGTCACATCGACACGGTGCATGAACAGATGAAGTGCGCATCGGCGCCTTGTCGTCAGGTTGATGCGACGCGTGCTAGAGAGGTTCCGAAACTGAGTCGTGCAGTTCATCGGAAGGTCTAGTGGGGGTCGAATGCGCGACCGAAATTTCGAATAACCAACTAAGGAACCGTTAAGGAGATGCATTGGATCCGCTTAGCGGCGCACGGGACAGCGGATGATGAACGGCACCGTATGATTCCAGTTGGCTGGAAAAGACCACGACTTCCGCGACCTTCATGGTACCGCCATCAAACTGTCCGGCCTGATCGATCATTTCACTCAGTTGCCCCCAGTCCGATCCGGCGTGTTTCGCGCGGCCGATCGTCAAATGAGGATTGAACCTTCGTCGTTCCTTGGGAAAACCGATCTTGTGCAGCGCCTCTTCCGTGGCCGCTTGCAACGAACACAGCGCTTCGCGATTCTCATCGATCCCAATCCAAACCGTCCGAGGCTTTGCCGCGTTGGGAAACGCCCCAACTCCGAAGAAAGAACACTGAAAGACTTCGTGCGACGCGGCGGCCCTAGCCACGGCATCGCATACTTGATGCACTTCACGCTCGTCCACGTCGCCGAGGAAATTTAACGTCAGATGCATGTTCTCCGGTTTGACCCATCTCACATCCGCTCCACTGGCGGACCATTTCTTGATTAAGCGACTGGTGCGGCCTCGCACGTCCTGGGCCAATTCGACAGCGACAAAAGTACGAACTCTGGACATGGGACCATCCTACTCGCCAATGGCGCACCGAAAGGAATATTCAAAAAGACATCGCCATTCGGCCTGGGCGACCTGGCGGCAGATCGCTTCATTGTTCGACCGCCCGCGAATCACCCCTTCGCACAGGTCGACAAATCGATAGGGATCCCAATCCGTTTGGCCGACCAGGAACTCGGCCGATTCGTCACCGGGTGCCAACTGTGCAATTTCGCGCGCTTGGGCGGCCAGCGCGGGAAAGATGTCATGCTCGCCCACTTGGCGATACCAATATTTCGAGTTGGGAAAATCGGGCTCGCGACGGTGCATGATACCGTGCCAATAACTGCCGGTGGCCGAGGAAATCGATTGGCTGATCGTGTGCGATTCATCCAAAAAGTCGTGAAAAAGCCACAGGCCGGCCAGGCAACCGCGGGCCATGTCCGCGTCGCGGACGGTGTGCGGATCGCAAATATTCCGCGCGGTGAGTTCGGTAAGTTGCGTGTGGGCCCGTTGATTGGGAGTCCCGGGTCCCAAAGCATCCAGCCGCTGATCCGCCAATAAGTCGGCGACACGCGGTCCAAAGTTGTCTGGATTCCAATTCAAGATGACGACTCCTTCCCGGCGTTGAGCGACAAAACTGCCGACGTGCGCCAATCCGCTCATATACAATGTTGTGAGTTAATTTCCCGTGACGAAGCAAAAAAGTTGGCGCGGATGCCGAACTTCTTCCCGAACCGTGGCCTCTCAGTTTCCAGTAGAGACTGTTTACCCATTTCTATTGTTGGTACACTATTTTGCTGCACCAATTGTTCGATTTGCTGTTTGTCTTACTCGATTCGCTGTTTGTCATCCACGATCCATGACTGATCCAACCTCCGACGCCAAGCAGGATCCCTCGGCACCAGATTCCGATTCTGCTGTTTCCGCCACCGTCACTCAATCCCCCTCGGACCCGACGGCCACGCCCGCGCCAGGTTCCGGCTCGGAGCAAGCAGACGTTGCGAGCGCGGCGCCCGCCGAAACGGCGGGCACATCATCCGGCCAGGAATCCGCCGGGCAAGACACCTCGGCGGAAAAGACACCCGCAACCAACCGACCAGAATCCGGGCAGGCCGCGAAGGGGCCGATCTTGATCGGGTCGCAGCGCGATCCCGCGAACAAGCAGCTTTCGCCTCGACAGCCCAAAGCCGTCCGCGAAGTGGCCACCAGAACGGAACCGAAATCAGAACCGACGCCAAGCGAGCCCAGTCCTCAGCCAGCGACCGCCACGCCAACGACCGCCACGGCAGCGGCCCCAACCGCTGTCGAAGCGAAACCGGCCGTTGATGCGGGAGTTGCGGATGCAGGCGCGGTTGCCTCCGCCGAGCCAACAGCCCCTGAGACAACAGTGGCCGAGCCCGTCGCCACCGATCAACCGGCAAGCAGCCACTCCGCGACCGAACTACCTGGCGAAGAAGACCTGCCGCAGGTTGTCATGAAGGCCCCGCTTAATGACGATCTTGAACAGGAAATCAACGACGCACTCGGCGACATGTCCATCGAAGCGATCATGTCGGGCGCGGCGGGTGCCGATTCGAGTGACGACTTGGTGGAGAATTCCCGGCACAAAGCCACGGTCGTCAAACTTCATCGCGACGACGTGTTCTTTACATTGGGTGGCCGGCATGAAGGGACCGTTTCGGTCAAGCAATTCAAGAAGCCACCGCAGCCGGGCGCGATGTTGGAAGTCATCGTCACGGGTTTCGATTCGGAAGAAGGACTCTACTCGCTGAGCATCCCGGGTGCCGCCGTTAGCGTGTCGGACTGGGAAGACCTTTCGGAAGGCACGGTCGTGGAAGCACGCGTTACCGGAGCGAATACGGGTGGCTTGGAATGCATGGTGAACAACATCCGTGGTTTCATTCCGGCCAGTCAAATCTCGATGTACCGTGTGGAGAATCTGTCGGAATTCATCAACCAAAAATTACAGTGCGTGGTGACCGAAGCCAATCCGCGACGCCGCAATCTGGTACTCAGTCATCGATCGATCCTCGAACGCGAGCACGAAGTCAAGAAGAAAGAGACCGTCGATAAATTGGAAGAGGGTCAAATCTGTGAAGGCACCGTGCGCAACTTGCGAGAATTCGGCGCGTTCGTCGAATTGGCACCTGGCGTCGACGGCTTGATCCATATTAGCAAGTTGAGCTGGGACCGCGTGGAACACCCGAGCGAAGTGGTCAAGGAAGGTGACACGGTTCGCGTCAAGATCGAGAAGATCAACAAGCAGACCGGCAAGATCGGCTTGAGCCGCCGCGACCTGCTGGAACAGCCGTGGGACCACGCCGAAGAAAAGTACCC
The DNA here is from genome assembly GCA_029259935.1 of Planctomycetota bacterium. The sequence continues at coordinate 5,530 of JAJDEH010000139.1, read as the reverse complement.
CGCCGACAGCATCGTTAAAGGAACCGTTTCCCGTATCGCGAATTTCGGCGCATTTGTAAAGCTCGAGCCGGGCATCGAGGGCATGGTCCACATTTCCGAGTTGGCTCACCACCGCGTGATGACCGTGAGCAATATTGTTCGCGAAGGCGAAGAGGTCGAGGTCAAAGTATTGTCGGTGGATCGCGAGAATCAGCGAATGGCGTTGTCCTTGAAAGCCACTCAGACCGCGCCCGAGGGCAAGAAGAGAGACAAACGCGAAGATGAGGCCGACGAGCCGGTGCGTGAACCGGCCGTGGCTCGCCGCAAGGGGCCACTGAAAGGTGGCAAGGATGCACCGTCCGGCGGCGATCAGTTCGGGCTCAAGTGGTAAGATTGTCGTGGTTCGCTCCGCGAACCTCACGCACGACGCTTGACGGCCTCGATGTTCGACAACATCGTGACGCCTTTCTACAAATGCACATCCCTCCCTTGCACGGACCATTCCATGGTGCGAGTTGAAACTCCACAAAGCATCTGCCGCTTCGGACTGGCAAGATGCGACGTCACACCCCCGGTTGGCATTTATCACCGCATGTGGGGCGCTGCCGCCCACGACCGCAGCGAAGGCGTGCATCGGCCGCTAACCGCCACCGCGATGGTCTTTCAACAGTGTGGCGATCCGTCCTCCGCCGGCGTTCTCCCCCTTGCCAAGGGCGAGCTAGAGGGCGTCAACCAGCAAGTGATCATCGCCATCGATCATTGCTTGCTCGGCTTGAACGAAGTGAATCGCCTCCTCGACGAAGCGGCAACCCGGGCGGGAATCGCCCGCCAGTCGATCGTGGTGACGTTCTCGCACACGCACGCCGCCGGTCTGTTGAATCTAGACCGCGCCGATTTTCCTGGCGGCGACTTGATTCCCGGTTACTTGGATGAACTGACGGAGAAAGTTGCCGAGACCGTGGCTCAAGCAGCCGCTCAGTTGACCGACGTGACCATGACCTACGGCACCGGCCGCTGCAACCTGGCGGCCCACCGCGACCTTTTTGACGAAGTCAGCCAACAGTGGGTTTGTGGCTACAATCCGGACGGGGCGGCCGATGACACGGTACTGGTTGTCCGCATCACCGGTGAGGATGGAAAGTTGATCGCCACTTGCGTCGACTACGCTTGTCACCCCACGACGCTGGCCTGGGATAACCGGCTGATCAGCCCCGACTATCCCGGTGCCATGCGCGAGGTCGTGGAACAAACCACCGGCGCTCCCTGCGTATTCTTGCAAGGCACGTCCGGCGATCTGGGACCGGTCGATGGTTACGTTGGTGACACGCAGGTCGCGGACAGAAACGGCCGGCAACTGGCTTACGCCGCTTTATCCGCGCTCGAGTCACTGCCGCCCGCGAAGACATTTTTTGAGTACGCTGGTCCCGTGCTATCGGGAGCTACCATCGGAGCGTGGCATCACGTCGCCATCGATGCACCCCGTCAACAGCAACTGGCACAATGGCAAACGAATCGCGAGACCATTCCCCTTCCGTATCGCGAAGACTTGCCCACGCTGGCGCAAGTCGAATCTCAACGGCAACAACTCCTCGACCAAGAGCAAACCCAAAGAGATGCCGGCAACGACGCCGAGGCCGCCCAAGCCCGAGCCCTGGTCGAACGTCAAACGAGAATGCTGGGCCGCCTCAAGTGTCTGCCGGAAGGTGGCGAGTTTCCTTATCATGCGACAATCCTACGAATCGGCGACGCAATTTGGCTCACCGTGCAAGGCGAACCGTATCAGCAACTTCAGCAAGAATTGCGCGACCGCTTTCCCGACTCGCCGATTGTCGTGGCCAGCATTGCCAATGGCTGGGGCCCCTCGTATATGCCCCCGCGCGACGTCTATGGCAAAGGAGTTTACCAAGAATCCATCGCGGCACTGGCCCCCGGTTGCCTGGAAACGGCCATCGACACTTTGAGCGCGCGAATCGGCGAAATGATTGACGATTCAGCTAAGTCCTAGCCCGGAACTTTTGGAGGATGGCCCGCCGCAGCCATCCCCCTACAAAGTCGGCCCGAGAATCGAGTAGGAATTGGACGATCAAGGCAAACTCGCGCTCAATCAAGATGCAACGCCGCCCATCCAGGTGGACGAATTGCTGGAGGATCTCCGTCAGAGATGGGCTCAAGGCGAGCAGGTACGGGTCGAAGAATATCTCGATCGCTATCCGCGGCTCGTTTCTCAAGAGCAAGAGTTGCTCGATTTGCTGTACCAAGAAATGGTGCTGCGCGAGGGTCATGGCGAGTCGCCGACGCTTGCCGACTATTTGGTCAGATTTCCCAATTTGGAATCCGAGCTGCGCGTGCAGTTTGAGATTGAACGCGTCATGGACGGGCAGGCCGTTGAACCAGACTCGCGCGGCGACCAGTCACTGGCCGACACCGTCGATCGTGACACCGTCGGCGGACCGCCCAAGTCGACTCTCCCCCGGACGATCGCTCATCGGGAAATGCCGCTCGACGAGCCCGTCAGTTCCGACGCGCCTTCAGAAAGTTTCGGCGATTACGAATTGCTGGAAGAAATTGCCCGCGGCGGCATGGGGGTGGTCTACAAAGCGCGGCAGACCAAGGCGAACCGGCTGGTCGCCTTGAAAATGATCTTGGCGGGCAATTTGGCCAGTCGAGAAGAGATCGATCGCTTTTACACCGAAGCGGAAGCGGCCGCGAACCTCGATCATCCCCATATTGTTCCCGTCTACGATGTTGGGCAGTTCGGTGGCCGCCACTATTTCTCGATGGCTTACGTGGAAGGAAAGAGCCTGGCGGATGTCGTCCGTGAACAACCGCTCGAGCCTCGCGACGCGGCCAAGCTGACCGCAAGCGTGACGGAGGCCGTCGAGTATGCTCATCAGCGGCAGATCGTGCATCGCGACCTGAAGCCGTCGAACATCCTGCTCGACAGCCAGGGAGTCCCCCGCGTGACCGACTTCGGCCTGGCGAAGCGCATCGAAGGCGACAGCGGACTGACCGCTACCGGCAACATTCTCGGCACCCCCAGCTATATGCCGCCGGAACAGGCCAAGGGCCAAACTGCCGACGTGGGGCCGCTGGCGGATGTCTATTCCCTTGGCGCGCTGCTGTATCATCTGGTGACGGGGCGGCCGCCTTTTCGCGCCGCGACGGTCATCGACACGCTGCAGCAAGTCATCCATCAAGAACCGGTAGCGCCCCGGCAACTCAATCCGGTCGTCGATCAAGATCTCAACACGGTCATTCTCAAGACACTAGAAAAAGACCCCGCGCGGCGATACGCGTCCGCCAAGCAGTTGCGTGAGGAACTCGACCGCTACCTGGACGGGCGTCCGGTGTTGGCGCGGCCGGTATCGAGTTGGACTCGGCTAAACCGTTGGCGAAAACGAAACCCGGCCATCGCCGGACTGCTGTTGGCGGTACTCGTTTCATTGCTGGCCGGCACGGGCATTTCCAGCTATTTCGCGGTGTTGGCACGATCGCGGGCAGCCACCGCCGAAGCCGGCATTGAAGCGGCGACCGAGCAATCGCAACTGGCGCTCAAAGCGATCCGCACCGTCATACACACCGTACAAGAACGACTCAAGGAGATTCCCGAAGCGCGGGAAGTTCGCCGCGAGTTGCTACTCGAAGTACTTGCCGACCTGGAGAAAGTCGCCACCGGCTACCTGGCGCAATCGAGCGTCGATCGTGAATCGGCCCAGGTCTTTGCTGAACTCGGCACGCTGTTTTCGGAAATCGGCGACGAAACCGGCGCGAACACCGAGGAACTTTCTGGGCAATACTTCCGCAAGTCGATTGAGATTTACAATCAGTTGGTGGCGGACCATCCGGGCGATCAAGAATTGCGAACGTCGCTGATCGTCGCGGCTCGCGACTACGGCGATCTCGCCCGCGAATATCGTGAATTCGAACAGGCGGTTTGGGCCCACCGGATCGCCAGAACTCACGCCATCCGGTGGCACGACGAGCAGCCGGACAATCCTAACTCCGGCATGGCGTATGTTCAAACAACCGAGGCACTGGGCGAAGCCTTGATTCGTACCTCCGCGGGATTTGATGAGGGCCGAAAACATTGTGTCGAAGCATTGAAACTGGCCAAGAAGCACTGCGAGATTCATCCGTCAACGGGTGCCAGCGAGGTTCTGGCGCTTTGCTATACGACCGTTGGTGACATGCACCGCGTCGCCAACGATCTGGATGCGGCTGAAACCGCCTACCGCGAAATGTGCGATGTGACGTTGCGCCTGATGAAGCAAGAGCCCGATAATCCGCAGCGCATTTTCGACCGATCTTGCGACTTCGAACGGCTAGGCGATCTCTACATGGCGCGGAAGGACCACGAAAAGGCCCGCGAAAGTTACGAGGAGTGCCTGCGTTTGTGCATCGAGTACGCGGAAGACGACCCGACCAACCTGTATCGCCTGCAGCAAAGCACGTGGGGCTACCAAAAGGTCGCCCAGATATGCCAGGTCCAAGGCGACCACGAGCGAGCAAAATGGGCTCGCGAGAAGCTCAAGGAAGTCCAATCCCGTCTGACAGGCCAAGCGGTGGAAAGCAGCGAGTAACCTCCGCGGGCACCGGCCTGGCAGCACGCGCTTCACCCGAGAGGCGTGAGGGCTATGATAGAATGCGGCTACGACCCTATCACTAGGACACGATCGGGGGGACGCTTCATCCAAGTTCATGCGTATTGCGGAAATCTACAAGTCGATTCAGGGCGAGGGCCTGCTGACCGGTACCGAAAGTGTGTTCGTGCGCGCTTCCGGGTGTAATCTGCGCTGCACTTTTTGCGACACGCCTTACACGTCGTGGCATCCTGAAGGCGACGATGTTTCGGTCGCTGATATTCTGAATGAGGTCGACGGGCTGGATTGCTCGCATGTCGTGATTACCGGCGGCGAGCCGATGCTGTTCGCCGAGATGATTCCACTGTGCGCCAAGCTGCGCGAGGCGGGGCGGCACATCACGATCGAAACCGCCGGCACGCTCTACTTGCCGCTGGCATGTGATTTGATGTCGATCAGCCCCAAGATGTCGAATTCGACGCCAGCGGTGGAAAAGGCCCCGAAATGGTCGGTGCGTCACGAGCGCGCGCGAAATGTGCCGGACGTGGTGCGCCAGTTAGTTACGGAATATCCCTATCAAGCGAAATTCGTGATCGACACTCCGGCAGATTGCGACGAAGTTTCGTTGTACTTATGCGACTTTCCCGAGATCCGCCGCGACCGCACTCTGCTGATGCCGCAAGGAACCGACCTGGAAGGGCTGGCACGAATCGGCGACTGGCTCGAACCCTACTGCCATGAACACGGGTTTCGATTCTGCCCCCGCAGGCACGTGGAATGGTTTGGCATGGCGCGCGGAACGTAGCCTGTCGACCGCCGGATCAACAGGCTTGTCCGTTCCAAGATCACTTGCTCGCGGCTGCCAGATGCCGACAAGCGCCGCTCGGACGTGAGAGTCGTTGTTAGCACCGCCGACAAAAACCGCCCAGGTTGCGGGGCGCACAGCGGCTCGCCCCCCCACCCCCCCCCAC
>JAJDEH010000138.1 GCA_029259935.1 Planctomycetota bacterium | reverse complement strand
AGCGACGCGCACCAAATGCTGGGCTTACCGGGACTCATCCCGCCAAACGATGGAGGTCTCGCGGCGGGCCAGTTGGCCAGCGCGGCAATGATGCAAAACAGTGTTGGTTGATTAACCATGAATGTGAGACATAGAATCCCGATCGAAACGGCAAAGCGACCCCCTCTAACTCCCCCTTGGCAAGGGGGAGAACCAGATGCTCCTCCTTTCCAAGGAGGGACTGCGGGAGATACGTCATGTGTTTAGGCATCCCTGGCAAGGTCGCTCGATGGGTCGAGCGCGAAGGTTTACAAGCGCGAGCTGAAATCGAATTCGACGGCGTGCGCCGCGTGTGCCACATGATGTGCGTACCCGATGCAAATGAAGGCGATTACGTGGTGGTTCACGCCGGGATCGCAATTAGCCGAATCGATCCCGCCGACGCGCAGCGGGTGTTTGATGAATTGGCGGCGTTGGGTGACGACGAAGGATGGAGCAACCGTCCTTCATGAAATATGTCGATGAATATCGCGATGCGGACGCCGCGCGCCAACTGGTCCGCGAGATTAAACGCTGTACGACTCGGCGTTGGACTTTGATGGAAGTCTGTGGCGGACAGACACACAGCCTGCTACGACACGGCATCGCCGCGGAATTGCAAGACACCGTTGAACTAATCCACGGCCCCGGTTGCCCCGTCTGCGTGACACCCACCGAGTCGATAGACTTCGCCCATCAACTGGCGCTGCGCGAGGGCGTCATGTTAACCAGCTTCGGCGATATGCTGCGAGTTCCCGGCAGCCGAGGGTCGCTGTTGGATGTGCAAGCCGCGGGTGGACGTGTACGAACGGTCTATTCGCCCATGGATGCCGTGCAACTTGCCAAACGCCACCCGCAAGATGAAGTCGTGTTCTTCGCCGTGGGATTTGAAACCACCGTGCCGGCGACGGCTCTGGCGGTGAAACAAGCGTCACTAGACGGATTGGACAATTTTAGTTTGCTTGTCGCCCATGTCCGCGTGCAGCCTGCCATGGAGGCGCTGGTTCAAGCGCCGGATAACCGCGTGCAGGCATTCTTGGCGGCCGGGCACGTCTGCACGGTGATGGGTTACGAATCTTACGAGCCGTTTGTGGACAAGTTCCGTCTGCCAGTGGTCGTGACGGGTTTCGAGCCGCTGGATTTGCTGGAGGGGATTCTAGCCTGTGTGAGGCAACTGGAGGCTGGCAAGGCTTGTGTCGAAAACCGATACGGTCGCAGCGTACGCCGCCAAGGCAACTTGGGCGCGCGAAACATTGTCGAAGAGGTCTATGAAGTTTGTGATCGAACATGGCGAGGATTCGGACGCATCCGCGATGGGGGCTTAAGGCTGCGCGATCCGTTCAAAAAATTTGACGCTCGCGAACGATATGCCGATGTCAATCAAGGGCCGACCGTGGACTGCGACTCCTGCCGCGGCGCGGATGTCTTGGCGGGACGGATCAAGCCGACGGAATGCGCCGAATTCGGGATAACTTGTCTGCCCGAATCGCCACTGGGAGCGCCAATGGTCTCATCAGAAGGTGCCTGCGCGGCTTATTATCGTTACCGTTGACTATCAGGAATTGCTCGGCGTCGTTTCTTCGTGATGGGTCTCTACCGCTAGCAGGCCGGCAGGCGGTATGATGGAGCCATGGTACTCGACCTTTTCCACCCGCTGATTCGGCAATGGTTCGAACAACGGTTCGACGCTCCCACCGAGCCGCAAACCGAAGGCTGGCCGCATATTGCCTCGGGCCGCAACACGTTAATCGCCGCTCCCACGGGATCGGGAAAAACACTGGCCGCTTTCCTCGTCTGCCTCGACAGATTGCTGCGCCAATGGATGGACAACCGGCTTGTCGACGAGATGCAAGTTGTTTACGTCTCGCCACTGAAGGCGCTCAGCAACGACATCGAACGCAACCTCCAGCAGCCACTCAGCGAAATCGGACGTCTGGCCGAGGAAGCGGGCCTTGAGCGATTGCCGATTCGGGCCGCCGTGCGTACCGGCGATACTCCGGCCAGCCAGCGCCAGGCGATGATGCGCCGACCGCCTCACATTCTTGTGACCACGCCCGAGTCGTTGTATTTGTTGCTCACTGCCGAGCGGGGCCGCGAGCGGCTGCGGACGGTCAAGACCGTGATCGTCGACGAAATTCACGCCTTGGCTCGCGACAAACGCGGTTCGCATCTGGCGTTGTCTCTGGAAAGACTCGAAGCCGTTTGCGAGCAGCCACCTGTTCGCATCGGCCTGTCCGCCACGCAACGGCCCATCGATCAGATCGCGCGATTTCTGGTGGGAACGCCGCGACGGAAAAAAAACGCATCCCGCCGCACGGTCCAGCAACACCTTACTTTCATCGACGAAGGAACGGCTGAGCAGACCGAAGAGAAGGCTTCGGCGATTGCACCGGCTGAAGATTCCTTCCGCGACACGGATGATCACGACAGCGAGGTGAATTGCAAGATCATCGACGGCGGACACGTTCGCGACTTGGACCTGCAAGTTGAAGTGCCGCCGAGCGAGTTGACGGCCGTTTGTTCGATCGAACAGTGGACCGAAACCTACGATCGGCTGCTCGAACTAATCAACTCGCACCGCAGCACGTTAATATTCGTGAATACGCGTCGATTTGCTGAGCGAGTGGCCCACAACTTGCGAGAACTTCTCGGAGAAGAAGCGGTCGCCGCGCATCACGGCAGCTTGTCGCGCGACATTCGATTGTCGGCCGAACAACGTCTGAAGGCAGGTGAGTTGAAAGCGATCGTCGCCACGGCGTCCCTGGAAATGGGAATCGACATTGGCTACATCGACTTGGTCTGCCAGATTGGTTCGCCGCGGGCGATCGCCACTTTCTTACAAAGAGTAGGTCGGTCGGGCCATACACTGGGTACCACGCCCAAGGGTCGGCTGTTTCCATTGACTCGCGACGAACTGCTGGAATGCTTGGCGCTGGTTCGCGCCGTGCGAAAAGGAGAATTGGATCGGATCGAGATCCCCGAAAAGCCGCTCGATATTCTGGCCCAGCAGATCATCGCCGAAACGGCCTGCCAGCAATGGGACGAACGAGAACTGTTCGATTTGTTTCGGCAAGCCTGGCCTTATCGGGATCTTACACGTGAAGAATTCGAGACCATTGTGAATATGGTCTCGGAAGGCGTTTCGCCGAAGAGCCGCCGCGGCGCCTATCTGCACCGCGATCAGATCAACGGGCAAGTGCGTGCGCGTCGGGGAGCACGCATCGCCGCGGTCACGTCGGGCGGCGCGATTCCGGAAACGGCCGAATACCGGGTCGTCACGGAAGATGAAAAGACATTTGTCGGCACGCTGGATGAAGATTTTGCCATCGAGAGCATGTCGGGCGACGTGTTTCTGCTAGGCAATACGTCCTGGCGGATTCGATACGTTCGCGGCGGCGAAGTGGTTGTCAACGACGCGCATGGCGCTCCGCCAACGATTCCCTTTTGGATTGGCGAAGCTCCCGGACGGACGATTGAATTGTCGCACGAGATTTCCCGGTTGCGGCAGGACATCGCGGTCCAGTTTGAATCACCGGCGAACGAGCAAAACGAGACGGAAGCAGACTCTGGCTCGGACGGCGAGGATTGGCTCGTGGAAGAGTGCGGGGCCGGCGACTGGGCGGCTCGCCAGGCAACACGCTATGTCGAAGCCCAACATGCGGCGATCGGACTCGTTCCCACCAAGGACCGAATTGTCTTTGAGCGGTTTTTTGATGAGTCGGGCGGCATGCAGTTGGTAATCCATGCACCGCTGGGAGCACGCATCAATCGCGCCTGGGGATTGGCGATGCGGAAGCGATTCTGCCGCAGCTTCGATTTTGAACTCCAGGCCGCCGCCACGGACGACGGCATCGTCTTGTCGCTCGGTCCGCAGCACAGTGTACCGATCGAAGACTTGTTCAAGATTCTCAGGACCGATAACGGGCGCTATCTGTTGGAACAGGCGTTGCTCGCCGCGCCGATGCTGCAAGTGCGCTGGCGATGGAATGTGACCCGATCCCTGGCCGTGCTGCGCCGCAATGGCGGCAAGAAGGTGCCCCCTTATCTCCAGCGGATGCAGGCCGACGATTTGCTGGCCGACGCGTTCCCGGAAACGGTCGGTTGCCTGGAAAACCATCATGGTGATGTCGAGATTCCCGATCATCCGCTGGTCGCCCAAACCATGCACGACTGTTTGCACGAGGCGATGGACGTCGATCGCTGGCTGGAAGTATTGGGCGACATCGAAGCGGGAAAGATCGAGCTAGTCGCGCGCGACACGCGCGAGCCTTCGCCGTTTAGCCACGAACTGCTGAATGCCAACCCGTATGCTTTTTTGGACGATGCGCCGCTGGAAGAACGCCGCAGCCGGGCCGTGGCGACTCGGCGTTCGCTCTCGGTCGAAGCCTTTCAAGATTTGGCGAAGCTCGACCCGGAAGCCATCGAACTCGTTCGTCGCCAAGCTTGGCCCACGGTTCGCGATGCCGACGAATTGCACGATGCGCTAATGAGCCTCGTGTTGGTCCATGAAGACGAGGCGCGAGATTGGTCGCCTTACTTTGAAGAACTGGTCGCCGACGGCCGCGCGGCGCGGCTCGCGTTGGCCGCGGGTGAAACCCCGCGCCACTGGATCGCGGCCGAACGATGGCCGCTGATTCGTTCGGTCTACGAGCCGGCCGTGTGCGAACCGCCTGTCGAACTGCCGGCGGCTCTGAATCAGGACTACGACCGATCCAAGGGATGGGTCGATTTGGCGCGCGGCCGAATGCAGCACGGCGGGCCAATCACGGCCGCGTCGCTGGCGGAGCTGTTGCGGTTGGAAGTCAACCAGGTCGAATCGTCGCTTGAGGCGCTCGAAGGTGAAGGCGTGGTGCTGCGCGGCCACTTTACCTGTTCGCCAACCCACCAGACATCCGATTCACTGGTCAAGGAATTTTGCGACCGTCGTTTGCTGGCGCGAATTCATCGTCTGACGCTGGACGGGCTGCGACGGCAGATCGAACCGGTGGAGCCTTGCGATTTTATCCGCTTTCTGGTTTTGCATCATCGGGTCGGCGGTGATGTTGCTTGGGGCGGGCCGGTCGGCGTTCGGGAAGCGATTTCTCAATTGCAGGGTCTTGAATTGCCGGCGGGCGCTTGGGAAAAGCGAGTCTTGGCGGCACGCATCGGCGATTACGATTCCAAGTGGCTTGACCATTTATTCCTGTCGGGTGAGCTAACTTGGGGCCGCTTGCAGCCGCCGCGCGCCGCGAACAAACAAGGCCCTACCATGGCATCGCTCACGCGGACCGTGCCCATTTCGCTCCTGCTGCGCGAAGATTTGCCGTGGTTGTTGCCACAGTCGAATGAAAATACGGAAGAGAAAGAGGACGAAGAAACGAGCGGTTCGCCGCCACTGCGTTCCAATGCCCAGTTGGTCTTAGAAGCGCTGCATGCACGAGGGGCATTGTTCTTGCAAGAGCTAAAGGCATGCACGCAGGTGTTGCCGACGCACTTGGAAGAAGCGCTGCGCGAACTGGCGGCGCGGGGCCTGGTAACTTCGGATACGTTTGCCGCCGTGCGAGCTATTGTTTCAGGTGAGAACAAATCAACCGGCCGACGTTCGCAGCGGCGCAAGAAGCCTCAACAGACGGCGGCGGCGGTGGGACGATGGTCGTGCTTTCCTCCGATCCACGAAGCTCCGTCGCGCGAAGATTACCTCGATCGCTGGTGCCATCAACTGCTGCGGCGGTGGGGTGTTGTTTTTCGTGACTTGCTCAGTCGCGAATCGGCCGCGCCTGCCTGGTGGGAGCTTCTCCGTAGATTGCGGCAGATGGAACTCCGTGGCGAGGTGCGTGGCGGGCGATTCGTGGCGGGAGTCGCGGGAGAGCAATTCGGCACGGAAGAGGCGGTCCGCAAGTTGCGTGAAATTCGCGACACTCCACCGGACGGCGGTTGGGTTGTATTACCGGCGGCCGACCCGCTGAACTTGACGGGCATTCTGGACGATCTGCCGCGCGTGCCGGCGACGAATACGAATTCGATCATTTTGCAAGACGGCCGCTGCGTGGCACACAAGCAGGTCGCCGACACGACCTTTCTGATCGAAGTCACTCCGACCGTGAAGGCGGAAATGCACCGTGCATTGCATACGGGCAGGCGATCGCCCGTCATGGATGCTTCTTTCGATGGATCGGTTCTGCCCAGCCTCACCTTGCCCGAAGGGCAATCGTGACGCTCTATGCGCGGACCATCGTCCTAATTAAGATGGCTTTTCCATTGTCACTGTTCGCTCCGCGAACATGGCGTATTTGTTTTGTTCGCGGCGCGAACAACGACTAACATTCCTCGCAAATTGGCAGCCCATGTCGGATTCGCCTCGCAAAGGTTCGTTGCTGGTCATTTTTCTGACGGTCTTCATAGACCTGTTGGGATTCGGCATGGTGTTGCCGTTGTTGCCGATCTACGCCAATCAGTTCACGACCGACAAAGCCGGATGGCAACTCGGTTTGCTGATGGCCAGTTTCTCGATCATGCAGTTCGTGTTCGCGCCCATGTGGGGACGATTGTCGGATCGCATCGGACGGCGGCCCGTGTTGATGATCGGCTTGGCGGGTTCGGTCGTGTTCTATACGTTATTTGGCGTGGCGACGATCATGCAGAGCCTGTCGCTTCTATTCGTGGCGCGGTTCGGAGCAGGGATTGCCGGGGCAACCATCTCAACGGCGCAAGCCTACATCGCCGATTCGACCAGCCTGGAAATACGTCCCAAAGGCATGGCGTTGATTGGCATGGCGTTCGGTTTGGGCTTTACCTTCGGACCGCTGCTAGGATTTCTGGCCGTCCCCGACCGCCATGGCGAACCCGGAGCCGCTCCCGGCTTTGTCGCCGCCGGCCTGTCGGCATTTGCCTTGTTGCTGGCGATCTTTCTGCTTCCCGAATCCCGGCGCGAAGACGGCAAACCGGTGTCGCGCAGAGTATTCGATTTCGACGCGCTGCGCGGCGCATTGGCGATCCCCTCGATTGGATTCATCTTGCTGGCTGTCTTTGTCTGCCTGTTTTCGTTCGCCAATTTTGAAACGACCTTGTCCCTGTTGATTTACGAAAATCCCGAACGGCCCGATGACAGCCCGTTCAACTTCACATGGGGACAGGTGTGCCTAACCTATGCATTTATCGGCTTCACGCTGGCGCTGGTTCAAGGCGGAGTGGTACGGCGGTTGGCGGGACGCGTTCACGAAGGGATGCTGGCCGCGGCGGGCGGCTTGATCGAAATCGTCGGCTTCAGCCTGGTGCTGGTCGCCATCAACGGCCAGTCTTCCACGATGTTGCTGATCGCGTTGGCCGTCGTTGTCACCGGATTTTCGTTCATGCAGCCCAATCTCAATTCCCTGCTCTCCCGCCGCAGCGACCCGCAACGCCAAGGCTTGGTATTGGGCGTTGGCCAGAGCATCAGTTCGCTGGCCCGAATTCTCGGTTCGGGACTCGGCATTCCACTCTTAAAGATGGGCCTGGGGTTTCCTTATATCGTGGCCACGGGCCTGATGGCGATTGGCTTACTGGTCGTCGTATTGGCCACGAATACGGGCAAGGACTATTTGCCTGAAACGGTGTAGGAGAAATTTGTTCAACCGCTCATGCTCTGCACTACAACTCTAATAAGGTCTACAGAAATGCGTCTTCTTCAAAACTGCTCGCTGTGTGTCGTCCTGGTGGCGATTTCAATGTCGACCTCCGCATGGGCGGAGGATCGCGAAACGCCCAAGCCGTTCATCAAGCACACGGCACAAGAAATCGAAGGCTGGAACGTGATGGTGGACGTGGCCCTGTTGGAAGGTCCCGCCCAACCGCTTGGCAGCCGGGCGCTGCGGATCTTGTCCAACAAGTTGTTCGAGATCAAAGACGTCGTTCCGGCGGAGAAGATCAAGCGAATGCAAGAGGTGACGATTTACCTCGATCACAAACACGAACTGGGCGCCATGCAGTACCATCCTGGAGCTGGATGGTTACGAGATCACGGATACGATCCGAAGATGGTGAAAGCGGTTCATATTCCACGAGCCGAAGGACTGGTCGGCGTCCAGCGTCGCAATCGGCAGCCATGGGCCGTTTTGCACGAGCTTGCCCACGCCTACCACGACCAGGTGCTAGGCTTCGATCACGAGCCGGTCGTCCAGGCGTACGACCGCGCCGCCAACGACAAGATCTACGAGTCGGTGCTAATTATCGACGGCAAACAGACCCGGCATTACGCGCTCACCAACCACAAGGAATTCTTCGCGGAACTGACCGAGTCCTATTTCGCCACGAATGACTTCTTTCCCTTCGTGCGAGCGGAACTACGAGAGTACGATCCCCGAACTTATTCGCTGCTGCACGAAATCTGGGGTCCACCCCCGTCAGGACGGCCGGCACCTAAATAGGTGGTCCGTGGTTTCCATTCGCATTCCACTTCTTCAGTCACCGCGTCTCCGCGTCTCCGCGTCACCGCGTCTCCATGGCGGAGGCGGATGATAAGGAAGGCTGAATTCGCCATCCAACCGATGCCGCGAACTTATCCGGAGAGAATCGTGCCGCTCTGGCTTGCGGTCGCATGGGGCGCTGAGGTATGTTTTGTCATCCTTCCGAGGAGCGCCTCGGCACGCCGCTCAGGGAAGTTCCACAATCGAATTGTCGGACCGTTTCGCTCAAGGAAGTCTCTTTCACGGGCTGATAGCCATGCAGTTTGGTGAAGACGAAACACCGCCCCGGAAGGATCCCCATCTGTCAGCGGATCAGCTACGTGCTTGGCTTGAGAGTAAATTGCCGCCTGGCGGCGAGACGACGGTAGAAAGCCATCTAGAAGAGTGCGACACGTGTGCCGAGGTCTTGGAGAGTCTACATCCCCCGACCGCTCCATTGGTCGAGCGAATGCGGGAGTTGAACGTCGATTTTCCCGTGGCCGGCACCGATCGCCAACGGTACGACCTGGGTGACGAGATTGCCCGCGGCGGGATGGGAGTCGTGCTGCGAGCTTTCGACAACAACATTCGCCGCGACGTTGCCATCAAAGTGCTACGCAATGACGGGCGGGAGAACGCGGAGATCGTCGGTCGATTTCACCAGGAGGCCCAGATCGGCGGGCAACTGCAACACCCGGGCATTGCCCCCGTTTATGAAATCGGTCGCCTGCCGGACGGACGTCGCTTTATTGCCATGAAGCTTGTCAAGGGCAAGACACTGGCCGACTTGCTGGCCCACGGTCAAGATGCTGCCGGTGACCAAGCCAAATTCCTGGGAATCTTCGAGCAGGTCTGCCAGGCGATGGCCTTCGCGCATACCCGCGACGTTATCCATCGCGACCTGAAGCCGGCCAACGTGATGGTGGGCGAATTCGGTGAAGTTCAGGTCATGGATTGGGGTCTGGCTAAGTTAGTCGGAGATGAACAGTCGGCGGCAACAATAGATGAAGCATCGGATGAAGCAACCGGCGACGCGACCGCGGTGAAACCTTCATCCATTGACGTCGCCACCGCAATCAGTGGGCACCACACCCGGCTAGGGCAGGCCATGGGCACTCCGGGGTACATGGCGCCTGAGCAATACCAAGGCGGAGCCGACAAGCCAGCGGATGTGTTTGCTCTGGGCGCGATTCTCTGCGAGATTCTAACGGGGGAGTTGATTTCCACCAATTTGGACGCCGCTCGCGAGCGACTCGACCAATGCCAGGGTGATGAGGCAGTTGTTCAACTGGCAAAGGACTGCTTGCAACGAAATCAAGCCGATCGCCCGCACAATGCCGGTGCGGTCGCCGCGCGCATCTCGGCCCACCTGAACGCCATTCAGCAGCGGCTAAAAGAAGCGGACATCGCCACGGCTCGCGCCAAGATGGAGGCGGAAGAAGAGCGAAGGCGTCGCCAGCGGACGGTGCGGACGGTCGCGCTGGCCGCCACGGTGCTGGTGATCGTGGCCGGATCGGCGGTTCTCATTCGCAATGCGATGATCGAGCGGCAGCAGTCCGACCGCGCGCGGGGACAGGTCGAAACCCTGCTGGTGGCCGACACCACTCGAGTCCCCGCGATCATCGAAAACATGAAGTTTTATCGCGACTGGACCGACCCGCTACTCCGAGAAAGCTTCGCGCGGTCGAAGCACGGTTCGAGGGAACGCCTACATGCGGCGCTCGCGCTGTTGCCCGTGGATCCAAGCAAACGAGACTATTTACGTGAACAATTGGATCAGGTAACGCCTCATGAATTTCCCGTGGTGCGAGATGCCCTGCGGCCCCATCAAGCCAAGATCAACGGCCCGCTGTGGGACGTTGCCCTGAACGAACAGCGCGCCGCAGCCTCAAGGTTTCAGGCAGCAGCGTCACTAGCGGCCTATACACCCGATGACGAACGCTGGAACGAAATTTCCCCTTTCATTGCCAAGTACCTGACAGGAAATGTCTCGTCCGTCGATTTCGGTGACTGGTTGCGACATTTCCGCCCAGCGGGAGAACAGTTGGCTGAGTCCCTGGCAGCCCTTCAAGCTGACCGCGACCTTTCCCTGGCACGGAGGGAAGCGGCGGCGCAAGCCCTGGCGGATTACTGTCACGAACGCCCTGACAGGCTGACGGATGCCATTCTGATCGCTGATACCAGTGCCGAATTCACGCCGCTCATCGCGGCGCTCCGGACGCATTCCGAAAACGTCAAACAACAACTGGTCGACGAAATGCACGCCGCCATGCCGGAGAATCCAACGACGGATCAACGTGACGCCCACTGGAAACGAAAGTCGATCGCCGCCGTGACGCTTGCGCAACTGGGCTTCGGCGAGATGGTCTGGCCCATGTTGGCGTTTACGCCGGATCCGTCACTGCGAAGCTTCATCATTGAACATCTCGGAAAACTCGGCACCGATCACAACGCATTGGCGGCTCGACTGCGGGCCGAGGACGACGTATCGATTCGTCGGGCCTTGATTCAAGCCTTGGGCGGGCTGGAAGTCGGCCAAGTTTCGGTCGCGGACCGCGACCGAATTGCGTCCCTGCTGCGTCAGTTGTACGTTACGGATCCCGATCCAGGAATTCACGGCTCGGCATCGTGGGCATTGAGGCAATGGGACCTGCCACTACCAGAATTGCCTGTGGGAGAACACGGTGGCGGCCCTCGCTGGTACGTCAATTCACAGGGGCAAACGATGGTACTGATGTCCCTAGCCCTTGCGTCCG
Source organism: Planctomycetota bacterium (assembly GCA_029259935.1). Next base: position 7,008 of record JAJDEH010000138.1, on the reverse strand, counting down.
GAGATGACGACGTAGCGTCCGGAGATGACGAAGTGGACCACACGCTTGCCATTGCCAGCCGTGAAGTGACGCTCACCGAGTATCAACGGTTTCGGGGAGTCTATGATGGAGTTGATCGTCGGCTTACGCCTACTGACGACTGCCCAGCTCCTGGCATCAGTTGGTACATGGCCGCCGAATACTGCAACTGGCTCAGCGAGCAGGAGGGGATTCCCAAGGATCAATGGGTTTTCGAACCAACGTCCAACGGCGAATATGCCGAAGGCATGAACGTCGCGGAGAATTTTAGGCAGTTGCGCGGATATCGGCTGCCCACGCTACGCGAATGGGAAGTCGCCTGCCGCGCGGGCACCACAAGTGAGTACGGTTTCGGCGAGCCGGTCCCTTTGCTACACAAATATGGCCGGTCGATCATGAGTTTCGCTCCTGCCAGTCAACCAGTCGGGTCGCTGCTGCCTAACGACGCCGGATTGTTCGACATGCATGGCAATTTGCTGGAATGGACGATGGGCGAGGTTCCAGGACCGCTGTCGCCGGTTCGCAACAACCGTCTACGCGGATTGTGCGGCGGGATGTTCACGGACCGGCCCGAAAATGTCCGCTCCACCTACAACAACTTCAGTAATTTTCCAAACGCTCACGACGTTACCTACGGTATCCGTCTGATCAGAACGCATCCTTGAACGCCTGGCGCGCGGATCAATGATCGCCAGCCCGAGGCAAACAACCCAAAGGAGCGGTCTCCAGATTTAGGGGGGGCCTGGCGTGACGGGCTCATTGATTGAGGTTGCCGCCCCTTTAGCTTGCAGCTTGAAACGACTAGCTTGCAGCTTGAAACGACGTGAAGTATCTTGGCTTAGGTCCGCCCAACCACGTTCGGCATGTGTCGCGAACTCAATGCAAGCGCCACACTCTCGCTGCCGAACTAACGTGCCGCCTAACTAACACGCTCACGAAAAACTCTTCACGGAATTATGACCACGTTCGTCGGTGTTCACGATCATGGGACATGGGATTCTCCCCATCTGTCGACGGAACAGCTACGTGATTGGCTTGAAAACAAGCTGCCGCCGGAACGAGAGACGAAGGTGGAAAGCCATTTAGAGTGCTGCGACACCTGTGCGGAGGTCTTGGAGAAATTGGATCCCCCGCTCGCTCCGCTGATCGAGCGAATGCGAGAATTGAATGTCGATTTTCCTTTGGCCGGCAACGATCGCCAACGGTACGACCTTGGTGACGAGATTGCCCGTGGCGGGATGGGCGTCGTTCTGCGCGCTTTCGACAACAACATTCGCCGCGACGTCGCCATCAAAGTGCTTCGCGAAGATGGCCAGGACAGCGCGGAGATCGTGCGTCGATTTCATCAGGAGGCCCAGATCGGCGGGCAACTGCAACACCCGGGCATTGCCCCCGTTTACGAAATCGGCCGGCTGCCGGACGGACGTCGCTTTATTGCCATGAAGCTCGTCAAGGGCAAGACATTGGCCGACTTGCTGGCAAGCAGTCAAGACGCGGCCGGTGACCAAGCCAAGTTTCTGGGAATCTTCGAACAGATCTGCCAGGCAATGGCGTTCGCGCATACCCGCGATGTTATCCATCGCGACCTCAAGCCGGCCAACGTGATGGTGGGCGAGTTTGGCGAAGTCCAGGTCATGGATTGGGGACTGGCCAAGTTGCTTGACGAAAAACAGCCGGCACCCGCGAGGAGTGAAGCATCGGCCGCCACCGCCGTGGTCGAATCGGCCACGGTTGACGTCGACACGGGCAACAGCCCGCACCACACGCGAATGGGACAGGCCATGGGCACTCCGGCCTATATGCCTCCCGAGCAACACCAAGGCCAGGCCGATAAGACCGCGGATGTGTTTGCCCTAGGTGGAATTCTGTACGAGATCCTGACGGGAGAACTGGCGTCCGGCGATTTGGATGTGGCGGGCGAGCAACTCGATCGATGTTACTGCGATCAACAATTGGTTCAATTGGCCAAGGACTGCCTGCAACGGAAGCCAGCCGACCGGCCGCCGGATGCCGGCGCGGTCGCCACGCGCATCTCATCCCATTTGAACGCCATACAAACCCGTTTGAAGGAAGCGGAGATCGCCACGGCCCGGGCCAACGTGAGAGCGGAAGAAGAGCGAAAACGCCGCCAGACGACGCTGTGGACCGTCGCCGCGGCCGCGACATTGTTAGTAATTGCCGGTCTCTCCAGCTGGGGTATTCGCAATACCGTGATTGAGCGACAGAATACCGCGCACGCCCGGGGACTGGTCGATGCCTTGCCGTTGGCCGATACCGCTCGAGTCCCCACCTTGGTTGAGGGTATGAGACTCCACCGAGAGTGGACCGATCCCATGCTCCGACAGCGTTTTAACCAATCGAAGCCTGGCTCCACGGAGCGATTGCATGCGGCGCTGGCCCTTGCGCCGGTCGACGCAAGCAAACGCGACTTCTTGCAAGAACAACTCCACCAAGTAACGCCCCGTCAGTTTTCCGTGTTGCGAGACACCCTACGGCCCTATCGGGACAAGATTATCGATTCGCTGTGGCCGATGGCTTCGGGCGAACAGCACAGTGCCGAAGCGAGGTTTCGGGCGGCGGCCTGTCTGGCGGAGTTTGCACCGAGCGACGAACGCTGGAACGAAATCGCTACCTTCGTCGCCCAGCATCTCACCGGCACGGTGTCGTCCACCGATTTTGGTTATTGGCTGTTGTATTTCCAACCCGCCAGTCACCAAATAGTCAACGAGTTGACGGCCATTCACGCAAACCGCGAGAACCCCGCTACACACTTAAAAGCGGCGGCTCTTGCGTTGGCCGAGTATTGCCGGCGTGAACCAGACAAACTTGCCAATGTGGTTCTGGCTGCCGATACGTCCGCTGAATTCAAGCCGTTAATTGCCAGCCTGCGTCCGCACGCTGCAACGGCGAAGCCACTGCTGATCGACCAAATGCGGGCCAAAATTGCGGGTCAGCCAGACCCCCAGCAGCGCGAGACACACTGGCAACGTCAGGCAATCGCCGCCGTCGCGCTGGTGCAACTCGGCTACGGAGACAAAGTCTGGCCATTGCTGAAATTCACCGCCAATCCGTCAATTCGCAGTTACGTCATCGAATTTCTCGGGCAACTTGATACCGATCACAACATCCTGTTCGCTCGATTGCGGCAGGAAGACGACGTTTCGATTCGCCGGGCGTTGATTCAAGCCCTTGGTGGACTGGATCAGGAGAGAATTCCAGTCGCGGATCGCGAAGGAATCGCGGCATGGATGGCGCAGTCCTACACTTCCGACCCTGATCCCGGCATTCACGCTTCCGCATCATGGGCGCTGCGGCGATGGAAATTTCCATTGCCGCCAATGTCCGAGGCGAATCGGCGGGTTCCCTCGGAGATCCTGCCTGTTGGCGAGTATCGCTGGTTCGTCAATTCGCAGGGACAGACGATGGTTGCGATGTCGTCCATGGCCAGACGGAGCAACCGAACCGAACAATACAACTTCGCCATCGCAAGCTGTGAATTGACCGCTTCCGAATTTGCCCGATTCGACGACAGCCACGGAAAAGTTCCCCCGGAATTGGCCGACCGACTTCGTCAGGACCAGCGTTGGGCGCCGGATCGTCCCGCGTCTTCCATCAGTTGGTACGCTGCCGCCGAGTACTGCAATTGGCTCAGCGCCCGCGACGGGATCAGCGAGGATCAGTGGGTTTACGAGCCTGGGCCTGATGGCAAATACTCCGATGGGATGAAGATCAAAAAGAACTGCCTCGAATTGCGGGGCTATCGACTGCCTACGTTTCGAGAATGGCGACAAGCCTGCCGCTGCGGGACCGGCAGCACCTACTCGTTCGGTGATCCCGTTTCGTTATTGGACAGATATGCCAATACCGTTTTGAACTCTTCTGGAATAAGCAAACCAGTGGGCCAACTTCTACCCAACGATGCGGGCCTGTTCGACATGCACGGCAACGTGCTTGAATGGATGCTGAACGCCGGCAAGGACGCGGTAACGCATCACAGGTTGACCGTGCTGTCGTCGCCGGTGCGGAACGACATTCGCCGCCTCCAATGTGGCGGGATGTTCACGGACCGGCCAGGAAATGTCCGATCCGCCGCGGAATTTGCAAAGAGACCAGATATCCTCGATTCCATTTACGGCTTCCGCGTTGCAAGGACAATCCGCTAAAAGTTTTGAGTACTTGCTTGGCCAGCTTCGGTTACTCGTGGCCAAAGACCCGCCCCGATCTGACCACTAGGCATGCGTTTTCACGCAGCGACGAGTTAGCGCTAGGGAAGCCGCTCCAAGGGCCAACAACCAAATCGATATCATGGATGGCTCGGGTACTGGCACCGACCCCGATGATGTGAGACTGAGGCTATTAGGGTCAAGCTGGAATTGAATCGAATAACCGTCCGATCCATCGTTTGACGCAAGGGCACCGAAGGCGGGGACATCGACGTCTGACAGGTTGATGTCGGCAAGGCTGGTTGGTAGGGCGATCGACGAAAGAAACGGCGCGGGGGGCCCGGTATCATCTATCTGAAAGAACATGAAGGAGTTGGCCAATTGGTTCGGGAAGGACGAGATGGATGATTCACTGGAACTCGCAGCCACCAAGAACTGGTCGTTCAGGCTTAGCTCGTTCGCGAGTGTGACCGCCCCGAGCGTGGAGTCGCTAACGAACATTTCCCAGACGTTGGCTCCAATCGTCACCGTCATGTTCAATTTGATTCCCATGCCGTAGAGTGCTTGCGTCGGCGATGACATGGACGGTGTGGCAGTCGAATCATAGACAAAGTCGATGGTGACGGCGTCGGAGTTCGAAACGGAATCGGGCGCATCACCCAGCCCGTTTTCAAGAATTCCCGACACTGTTCCACCAATACTGCCGACAACCGTATCGCCAAATACCGTCGAGGGGGCCGCGTAGCCGATCACGAAAACGAAGAATAGAGGCTGAATTGGCCGTCGAATTTTCTGCAACGCGAACCACATGATGATTGCCTAACTGCCATTCTGAATGGCTTATTTCGCTCTGGATGAGTGTCCTGAAGTCGCACGGGAGTCAGCGACAAGCCTCTACCTTGGCAAGATTCGTGCCGTTCCAGCTTACCAGTCGATAAGCCATGACCAGTCAGGCGGTTAGGGTGACACCTGACTTCCACCCCCAACGGTGGATGATAAAGAACGCTTTACACCCTTGCGCAAACGGGAGTACCCGAAACTAAGCAACAGAAATCGCCAGCGCTTTGGACGACCTGAGTTTCGATCGCGACATCGCCTTCGTCACGACCGGCGATAGCGGCCCGACCGCGTTGGGAAGGAAGCGTCCAATCAGACCTTCATTCTAAACGCCTAGGATTGCGAAGCCCCAGCCGGACGGCGGCCACCTCGGCGCGACCTGCCGTTCTTGGGCGCGGTGGACACCGAGGGCGGCGCGGCGATCAATTGATAATTTCCTGGTCCAAGCAGATCGTCGATGCGTTCTCGCAGTTCGCTCGTAATTTCGACCTCCACGCGATGAGACTTGAGCAGTACGCTCCGGCCGTCAGCCAACTTGAGCAACAACTGCAGCTCGCGCTTGCCTGGATAACCCCGCACGACTTCGTAGATTTTGCTCAGCACATCCGCGCCGTGCTTCTCTTCGTCCAGGCGGATCTTCACGCCCCGCGTAAAGCGGGAATCGAGTTCGTCGATTGGAATCAATTCATTAACGATCAAATTGGCTTCGTCGCCGCCGCGCCGATCGATCGCGCCCCGCACGACCAGGATGGCATCCGCCTGAATCAGATGTCCCGATTTCTCAAATTCGTCGGGCCACTGAATGCAGCGAATCGACCCGGCCATATCCTCCAGGTCGAAGTTGGCATACTTGCTGGGCGCATTGGGCCGCGGGTTCTTCGTGTGCGCGTGCTTGATGGCCGACAGCATGCCGCCCATCATCACTTCGGCCCGGTCGGGAAGTTTGGCGATCGTGTCAGTGGTGTGCGTGCAGTAGGTGGAGAGCTTCTTTTCGTATTCGGCTAGCGGATGGCTCGACAAATAGAACCCCAGCACCTCTTTTTCGTTGAGCAGCCGTTCGCGTTCCTCCCATTCGGGGACGTCGGGCAGGGCGACATCATCATCGTCTTCTTCGTCGTTCGCGGCATCCCCGAAGAGGCTCTTTTGTCCACTGCGACGATCGGCCAACGCGGAAGCACCCGACTGCAATGCGCGATCGACAACCGCGGCCAGTTGAGCGCGTCGCGCGCCCAGCGAGTCAAAGGCACCGGCCTTAATCAGAGTTTCGATGGCCGCACGATTGCACGCCGAAGCTTCGACCCGTTCGCAAAAATCAAAGAGATCGCGAAAGCGGCCTTCTTTGTTTCTGGCGGCCACGATCGCCTCGGCGGCCGCCCCGCCACAGCCTTTCACCGCCGACATTCCAAAAAAGATCTTGCCATCGCCAACGGCGAAGTCGACGTCCGACGTGTTGACGTCGGGCGGCACGACCTCGATTTCCATTCGCTGGCAATCTTCCAAGTGTTCGACCAACGAATCCTTCCGCGTAAAATTTCGTCCCGGAATGTCGCCCGAGAGCAACGCCGCCATGAACTCGACGGAATGATGAGCCTTCAAATAGGCGGTTTGATAGGCGATCAGGGCATAGGCGGTCGAGTGCGATTTATTAAAGCCATAGCCGGCGAACTTGAGGATCATCACCCAAAATTCTTCAGCCTCTTTCTTCGACAGCCCACTCTCCACCGCCCCCTTGATGAACTGCTCGTGGTTCTCGCCGATGATCGCTTCTTTCTTCTTGCTGATCGCCTTGATGCAAGTGTACGCCTTGGCCAACGGAATACCGCCCAGCCGGTTAAGGATCCGCATCACCTGCTCTTGATAGACCATCACCCCGTTCGTTTCCTCCAGGATCTCCTCTAGCACCGGGTGTTTGTATTCGGGCTGTTGGCGGCCGTTTTTGACGGCCACGTAATCGTCGACCATGCCGCCTTCCAGCGGACCGGGACGGTAC
>JAJDEH010000137.1 GCA_029259935.1 Planctomycetota bacterium | reverse complement strand
AACATCCTGCCTGGTATCTACAGCCTTCGATTGGCTGGCGCTAGTGGCATTTCAGATCGCGTGAAGATTGGTGTCGACCGTTTGGCTAGCCAGCCGTTCAGCGGACAGCCTGTCACGCTGCCGGTGGCGTTGCATGGACAGCTAACCGGTTCCACGATTCTCCGTACGGCGTTTTCCGCGACCAAGGGCCAACGCGTGGTGGTCGACGTCGAAAGCCAGCGATTAGGCGCGCAACTCAAGCCGGTCTTGCGGGTCTACGACCGGCGCGGCGCGCAGGTGGCCTGGAGCCCGCCGCGTCGTTCGATTTCTGGCGACCCACGCCTTGAAATGATCGCTCCCGCGGATGGCGAATACAATTTGGAACTGCACGACGTACTCTATCGCGGCGCGGCACCTGGTTTCTTTCGGCTCAAAATCGGAGACCTGCGATTCGCCGATACGGCGTTTCCGCTTGGAGTCTCGTTTGGCAACTCTTCGGAACTCGAATTTGCATCGACGAACATCAACCCCGCCAAAAAATTCGAACTGAACTCGCAAGGCGTTCACGCCATGCGCCGATTACCGGCGATGATCGATGTGCCGAAAAACTTCACCGGCGCGCGGCCGCTCGTCACCATTAGTGACCATGTCGAAGCCGTCGAAGCCGATATTCCGAATGGCGGTTCGCTGCAACGGATTCCCGCCGCGCCGGTTGCCATCAATGGCAGAATCGCCATCGCCAAGCAAGAAGACCGTTACCTGTTATCCGTCACACCGGGCAGCAAGCTGCGGTTGGAAGTGCAAGCGGCCCGAGCCGGCTCGGCCCTGGATGGCGTGCTGATCCTGCGCGGTGAAAAGGGCAACCAGTTGGTCCGCAACGACGATCGCCCCAATACATCCGATCCCGCCCTCGACTACAACGTGCCGAACCATGTTGAAAAACTGGTCGTGGCGATTCACGACCTGCAGGGTCGTGGCGGCCGTGACTTTGTTTACCGTATTGTGATCCAAGATCTCGGCAATCCAGACTATCGGCTCACTGTGGAGACGGATCGCGTTAACATCCCGGCCGGTGGTACCCAGGTGATCAAAGTGCAAGCCCAGCGTTCGGGCTACGACGGACCAATTGCTCTTTCGTTTCCGGGACTCCCGGACAAGATTCAAGTCAGCGGCAACCGTATCGCGGCGGGTTCAACCCTAGCCTTGGTTTCACTCACGAGTACATCCGCCACGCCCGTCAGTGGCCTGTTTTCGATTGTGGGCAAAGGACGCGACATCGCCGACCGCCTCGCAATCTTTACTCCCGCGTCGGCAAGTTGGCAGCAGCATGCCGAATTGGGGTGGGCCGTCGGCTCACCCGCGCCGGTCCGTATTGCCTGGCAGGACAAGGCAGACAATGCGCCCCTGTATGCGGGAAGTTCGCGGGCATTTCAAGTTCAAGTCACTCGTCCGCCGAACGTTGCTGGGCCGGTTAGAATTCGCTTTTTAACTACCCAGATTCCGCCCACAAAGAAGATCAAAAAGAATAACAAGGAACAGGTTGTCAACGACACCGAGCGAACATTGCGGAGCGAGCCGGTGGAGCTTGCGGAAGGCGATCAGCAAGCCGTGGTGAAAGTTATCGTGCCCAAGGATCTGCCGGAACGAGAATGGGGCGTGGTCCTGATTGCGGAACATTTATCCGCTGATAAGAGTAAGGTAATCAGTACGGCGTTCACGCCGACTCGCGTTGTTTCCGTTGTCCAGGCCATGCGCCTTGAATTGACGGGCTCCAGCAAGATCGAGGTTCGCGCTGGTGCCGAAGATCCGAGCAAGCTGATAGGAAAACTGACTCGCGCCGCGGACTTCAACTACCCCGTAACCGTGTCGTTAACCGGTTTGCCGGAAGGTTACTCCGCGCCCAGCATTCAAATCAAGGCGGGCCAAACCGACTTTGAACTGCCCGTTAAATTCCCGGCTACCGCCGCGGGAAAGAACCTGCGAAATCTTAGGCTATCCGCTACGGCCTTGATCGATGCCGTGGATCCGACCTCCGCGGTTCAAAGTAATGAGGTCAAGGTGCAAGTGAAAGTTCTGCCAAAGGAATAGCACCGGACGTGAGGCCGCCTTGCCGGAAAGCCTGCACGATTCACTCGTCCCGTGTCATTCGCCCTCTTGTGGCTCCTGATCAGCAGTATCCGAGTCGGCTTTTGGCGATGCTGTTTTTGGCTTGGGCAAGCGGCCCGCGTCGCGCAAAGCTCGTCGCAGAATGAACTCCAATTGCCCGTTGACGCTGCGCAGATCGTCATCGGCCCAGCGTCGAAGGGCGTCGAGCAACTTCGGGTCAACCCGTAATAGAAAGGACTTGCGATCAGCCAAGGAAAATACCTCATGCAGCCACGACAAGTTGGCTGCTTGGTGTCGGCGATGCGTTAGTGGTAGATGCTTCCCGTGTTAATTACCGGTTGAGTGTGTCGATCACTGCACAGCACGACCAGCAGGTTGGAGACCATCGCCGCCTTCCGTTCTTCATCCAGTTGAATGATGTCGTCTTTCGCGAGGTGGTCCAGCGCCATTTCCACCATCCCAACCGCGCCTTCGACGATCGTGGTTCTCGCCGCGACAACGGCCTGGGCCTGTTGTCGTTGCAACATCGCCGCCGCGATCTCCGGAGCGTAGGCCAAGTGGCTGATCCGAGCCTCGATCGCCTCGACGCCCGCCTTCACCAAACGCTCTTGTATATCGTGTTGCAGTTGGTCGCAGATCTCCGGCGTATTGCCGCGTAGCGAAACCTCGTCGTCGTGACTGTCGTAGGGATGCCGGCTCGCCAAATTTCGCAAGGCGGCTTCACTCTGCACGGCGACGAAGTCCTCATAGTCATCAACCTCGAACATCGCTTCGGCCGTATTCACCACTCGCCACACCACCACGGCCGAGATTTCGATCGGGTTGCCGTCGCGGTCGTTAACCTTGGAAGGTCGACTGACCGAGCGGCTCTTGTGCTGCAAGATCTTGCCGGCGGCATCTTTCTTTTCGGGTGTGGTAATTGAACCGGTTTCAAAGTTGCGAACGCGCAGTGTGATCTTTCTTTTCGAAAAGAATGGGTTCACCCAGAAAAAACCCGACTCGGCAATCGTGCCCCGATAGTCACCGAACAGCAACAGCACGCGCGCGTCATTGGGCGCGACGGCTTGAAATCCGAACAACGTCACGATCCCCGCAAAGAGTGCCACGAACGCGGACGGGAATAGAACCCTGCCCAGCAGGTCGCCATGATCGAGGAGAATAATGCCGTACACGAAGGCAACGGGAGCCGCCACGAGAATCCCGATCGCGACCACCAGCGGAAACCAACCAGAAAGGGGTTTGTATTGAATCTCTTTCATCATCATGTCTCTCCAATCAAGGGCGTGATTTCAAAGTGATATCATAATGTTATCTTCGTTGACAACCCGTGAATATTGAAACCGTTTGGAAATCGCCGCAAGAAGAGGCCCGATCGTGGCTCGAGCGATTCCGTTAAACCGTTTCTGAGAAACAGCTTACGAAATATAAAAGCTAAGTCGCACTCCCCGTGCGGATTTCAGCCATCGTTCGGCGGCGGCGATTCAACTGGGGGAAGTCGCTCGAATGTCGATGGCGCCAGCTCGACGTGAACCGGCAACTCGATCCGTTGTGGATAGTCGCCCCGGCTGATTTTGCTGGCGGATCGAGAGAAGATGAAATTGTCCAAGCGAAAGTGCTTCGCTCGCAGACGGTCGCGTTGCCGAGCATCAGCGTAGGCCTTCTTGGGCCACCGGCCTTCCGACAAGTAGATCTCGTTGTAATCCAACAACGACCCCTTGGCGTAGTGTACTTGCTTGATCGCCAGCGAATACTCGGTAATTGCCCGGTAGTATTGGCTCTCCGCGTCGGCCAACCGTCGCTGGGCGTCGAGCAGCAAGTCGAGCAGCCGCGCCAATTCGCTCTCTTCAGCCCGCTGATAACGGGCGGTCAGCGCGTCGACCTGATCTTTGGCGGCTGACCGCCGATTGAGACTTGTTTGCGCCGCCAGATAGGCGCGCTCCAGTTCGGCGTAGGCATTACTTACATCGTGAGAGATTTCTCGTTCTTGTTCATCCAGAATGGCGTGATCGCGGGCCAAGTTCAACTGTGCGTTGCGGACCGCCGCGTGAGCCTGACGGAATCCAATCGGGAACGCGAACTCGACACCAACTTGCCATTCCTGAAAGCCGCCATCAAACATGTTTTGAAATGCGTCGTTGAATGCGGGGCGTCCCGCGCCATTCGGCTCAATCAGGTCGTGCCCCAAACCTCGCCAACGATAGCGTCCCACGGTATCCAATTGCGGAAGCAAGAAATTTCTTGATGCCGTTAGTTCCAACTCGCGCCGCTTGATTTTCCACTTTTGCCGGCGTAGCTCGGCCCGTCGCAACAGCGCTTCGTTCAAGATGTCGTCCCAGCAAAAAACGACTTTGGCGACTGTCGGCTCGGAAGCGGGGCGAATCAGCCGGCCGTCATTGATGGGCAAACCGAGCATCAGGCGAAGTTGCCGCTCTTTAATGTGAATTCCCCCGAACAAACGAAACGATCGGGACAGCGCGCGATCTTCCAGCTTGCCGCTCAGGGCGTTCTGAACCTCTTGCTCCAGGCGAAAATATTGTTCACGGGCTTGTGCTTCCTTGGCCGCATCGCCACCCCGGCGACGGCTCTCAAACAACGAGCGCACATAACGCCATGTTTCGAGCGCCTGATCACGGGCACGCATCTTGGCGTCCAGGTCGCGATATGCGAAGTACAGAGCCCAGTAAGCGGTTTCGGCATCGTTGATCAGATCACGCACGCCCATCTCGAAGTCCGCCAGACTGACGTCGGTGTTGACGCGGGCTATCAGCACGCCGTTATAGAGGCCGGGCGTTCCGTCTGGTCCGGCAATTCGATTGAAGTCGACGCCCGCGCCCTGCAGGATCGGCTGGCGCATTTCTACTTCGACGTTCGTGGCCCAGGGAAGGTTGGGAATATTATTGCCGGGCGCATTGTTGAAGTCATAATCCACGTTGTGCCGGACGGCGAAATCGCCGCCGATGGCGTTGCGTTTGAAGATCTCCGAATGGTAGGCCAGCAAATCTTGCTTAAGAATGCGCGTCCCGCCCCCAAAGAACTGGTTGTTCAGCGCCCGGTCGTTCTTTTCAAAAAAGGCCTGCGTCGACCACGAGGCGTCGAAGGCACTCAAGGCACCCGCCACGCCGAAGCGGGGATCCGTTTCCTGTATCGAGGGCGAATGGATCGTTTGCACGTGGTCCGGGGCATCCAGGACCGTCCCACCCAAGTCGCGTAGTACCTTGGAATTGACCAGGGCCAGATGCATCGCTTCGGCTAGAGTCAGGTCCCAATATTCGTGTTCGCCGCCTTGGCCAATGGTCAGGGGCGGCGGCGTGCAGGCCACCTTCGAACAATCCCCGGTTTTCAAGTCGGGAAACTCGATCCGCGTCGACACGGCATGGAAATGTCCCAAGTCGGAACACGCCGCCGGTTGCCGGGCCGACTGGCAACCCGGACCGACCGTTAAAACCGCGCAAGACCATACAATCGCAACAACAAACCAACAAACTGTGGCTTCTCGCAATGGCATCGTTGGCTAGGGGTGGGCAGGTGGGGAGTGTTCGCGGATGTTGGGTGAGACGCTGAACATCTCGGGGGTCAGCAGTGCATCCTACTGAGAGGCAAACCGGCCAAACTGAGACGTCATAAACATCATCGGCGCGCATAAACCTGAGAAAATGCAAAATGTGGGAGATTCTGCAATAACGTTGGAAACTGCATAATCTGAGTAGAATAATTGGCGAAGTTCGCTGTGTGGCGTCAATGTCGCCCGCGCCCGACGGGGATTTGGAGATTCCGACTATACTGATGAATTATCATGACGGAATTTGCGACCTCACAATTTCAATCGCCTAACTCCGCTTGGCAGCAGATCGAGCAACTGATTCACGAGTTGGCTAATCTGTCGCAAGAGGATATGGCCGTTCGCCCGTTTCACGCCGAGTTGCTCAAGCGAGTCGTGCGGGCCACGGCGTCCGTGGGCGGAGCAATCTGGTGCCGTGAAGACGGCCGGATGTCGATCGACGCGCGGGTGCGAATGCCGGCGGTGGCCGAGGATCGAGGGGAAGAGGGCCCGCATCCGTCATTCTTGGAGCAGGCGTTTGAACTGAGAGCCGCAGCCAGCGCGCAGCCCGGCGCGGCCTTGGAGTCCGGTTCTTTTCCGACCAACCCGACCGAATACTTGATCATTCTGTGCCCGATCGTGGTGGGTAGTGATGTGGTGGGTAGTGATACGGTCGCGGTTGTCGAGCTTTTTCTAGATTCCGACCTTTCGCCGGCGACCGAACGTGGCAACCGAGAGCTTCTGACGGCCGCCTGTGAACTGGCCGCCGACTTTCATCGCAATACAAAGTTGCGTCAGATGGGACAACGCGAGGAGCAGTGGCTCGCCACGGCCGATTTTCTCCGTCGAATTCACGAAGACATCGACCCGGATACCACTGCTTATGTGATTGCCAACGAAGGGCGGTTGGTCCTTGGCTGCGATCGCGTCAGTGTCCTCACGTATCGCCTGGGAAAGACCAAGCTGCGATGTATCAGTGGCTTGGAGACGTTCGATTCACGATCGACGATGGTTCGCGCCATGGAAGAATTGGCCGACGACGTCATGGCTGTCGGGCAGCCGCTATGGTGGCCGGGTGAAGATGAATCGCAGTCCGGCGACAGGCCAGCGGGCCTCTCGCGGTACATGCGGCATTCGCAGGCGACGAAGTGTGGCGTACTCCCGCTGGAAGGCAAAGCGGACCAGTCGCCATCGAACGAAACTCGGAGCATTCTGCTGGTCGAGTTTTTTCAGCCAAACGGCAACCTGGACTTCACCAAACAAAGAGCGCGGTTTGTCGCGCCGCACTGTGCATCAGCTTTGCGAAACGCGAACTCGGTTGCCGAGCTCCCGCTGATGCCGCTCGTTCGCTGGATCCACAAGCTGAGTTGGTTCACTGAATTGAAGCGGTTGCCAGCCACGGTCGTTGTTCTCGCGGCGATGGTCTTGATGCTGCTAGGACTCGCGCTGGTGAAAACCGATTTCAACGTGGAAGCGCGTGGTGAGTTGGTTCCAATTGCCCGCGAAGTAATCTATGCCCCCCATGACGGAATTGTGACTTTTCCTGACCCGATCCGCGAACGCCTGCATGCCAAGCAACTTCATGTCGATTCCGGCACTCACGTGATGCAACTTGCCAGTTCGGACCTAGATTACGAAATGACGACGGTCGCGGGAGAGCTTGACACCGCCAAACGCGAATTCGACACGGTGGACGAAACCATACGCAAGACCGGCGGTCGCCAGATTACCGCCGTCGACAAGGAGAAATTCGACGATTTGACTGCCCGCCGACTGGAACTGACGGCCATGATCGAGTCGCTGGAGAAAAGAAGCCAAATCTTAAGATCTCAAAAAGACGATTTGGCCATCAGGACGAAACAAGGCGGCCAAGTGCAAACTTGGGATGTCGTTGGGCGGCTCGATTCGCGGCCCGTGCGGCAAGGGCAAAAGCTAATGACGGTGGTCGACCCGCAAGGTCAATGGCTGGTGGAGGTGCATGTTCCGGATCACCACATCGGTTATGTCAATGCTGCCCGGCGCGCGTCCAAGGAGCCGCTCGACGTCACGTTCATTGTTCGCTCGGATCCTAGCACGACGTATCACGCCGCGGTCGTGGAGACGGGGCTGGCCGTCGAACACCATGAAGTCTACGGAGCCACCATCCCGGTGCGGTCCAGTATCGACCAAGACAAACGTCCCCCGGACCCGCGACCGGGAACCACGGTGATCGCGAAAATCCAGTGTGGGCGTGCTTCGATCGGCTATGTATGGCTCCATGATTTGATCGAGGCGATTCGATCGAGAGTTCTGTTCTAAAGGGACCATTATTCCGCCGCATGCCCAAGGCCACACGTCCTAGGCTAAACGCCGAAAGGAAACAACCATGCTTCCAACAACACTTTTGGTCGTCACGACATTGACCGTTTGGGCGGAACCCGGCGAGCGCCCGGTAATCGTCGAGGACGCCCTGATCACGACGATGGAGCAAGTGGAAGTCCCGGCAAGTGAACAGGGAATTATTGTCAACATGCAAGTCGAAGAAGGCGACCTGGTGGAATCGCGACAAGTAGTCGGCCAGATCGACGATGCGGATGTCGTGTTGGCCGCGAGACGGGCGGAAATAGAACTGGAAACCGCGCGCGCCCAGGCGAAAAACGACGTGCAGCTTCGGTTGGCCAAGAAGACGCTCAGCTTGGCGGAATCGGAATTAGAACGAGGAGTCAAGGCGGCCAAACTGTTTGATCACGCGGTCAGCGAGGAAGAATTGGACCGAAAGCGGTTGGCGGTCGACAAGGCGAAGCTTGACATCGAGCAGGCCGAGCACGATCGGCGAGTCGCTGAGTTGCGATACCAATTCGCCGCCAATGAGTTGACGATCGCCAAAAGGAATCTCGAGCGTCGGCGCATACTCGCGCCGATTGACGGCATGGTCGTGCAACTCAACCGCCGCCGGGGCGAATGGGCCGAGCCGGGTCAACCGCTGATGCGGATCCTGCGTCTAAACCGTCTGCGGGCCGAGGGATTCGTAAGCGCCAAGCAATGGAACGCCGTCCGCCCCGGATCGAAGGTGACTTTCAGTACCGAGATAGAAGGTCGCGGCACGGTTGAGTTTGAAGGCCGACTGCAATTCGTCAGCCCCGAGATCAATCCCGTCGACGGCCGCGTGCGCATCTGGGCGGAGATTGACAACCGAAAACTGATTCTGCGGCCTGGAATGCTTGGGTCGATGGCCGTCGAGCCCTTGAGAAATCCAGACGATGAGTGATCTCGTGGCTTCAGCAAGCTTTGCCGATCGACCGCGGCACGCCAAGCAGGCTCGTGCCCATGACGATGCCGTGCCGCTGCTCAGAAAGCGCCTTGATCTAGTTGCTCGTGCATTGCAGTTTCGTGGCCAGACGTATTGGAGCATCAAGGATCCAGCCCGACTGAGGTACTTTCAGCTCCGCGAGGAAGAGTACTTCGTGCTGCAGGCCCTCGATGGTAAGCAAGGACTCGCCACGATCCAACAGCGGTTTGACGAACGATTCGCGCCAGCGCGACTGGGCGAACAGCAACTGTCCGAGTTTCTTGTAATGCTGCACGGCCAGGGGCTGGTGGTTGGAGATTTGCACGGCCAAGCGGGGCCGTTACTCGCGCGCCGCGAGCGCCAACAGCGGCAGCAGTGGCTCGCCCGGCTTACGAGCGTCCTGGCAATCCGATTTCGGGGTGTCGATCCCGATCGGTTTCTGGACTGGCTCTACCCAAAGTGCCGCTGGTTGTTTTCGACGTGGTTCCTGTTGGCCGCCGTCGTGTTGGTCGCGTCCGCCTTGACGATGGTCGTGGTGCGGAACGAGACGCTGGCCATGCGGCTGCCGAGCATTCACGCGTTCTTCCATGTCGAGAACTTGATCTGGCTGGCCGTGGCGGTTGGATTGGCCAAGGTGCTGCACGAGATGGGCCACGCGTTGGCCTGCAAACACTTTGGCGGCGAGTGTCATGAGATGGGAGTCATGTTTCTGGTGTTTACACCATGTCTGTACTGCAATGTTTCGGATGCCTGGATGATGAGGAACAAATGGCATCGCATCGCGGTCAGCGGCGCGGGAATGATGGTGGAGATCGTGCTGGCGGCGATCTGCACGTTCTTGTGGTGGTTTAGTGAGCCGGGATTGCTGAACTCCATCTGCGTAAACACGATGGTCGTCTGCTCGGTCAGTACGCTGCTATTCAATGGGAATCCGCTGCTGCGTTACGACGGATACTACATCTTGTCCGATCTGGTGGAGATTCCAAACCTTCGTCAGCAGTCCGCCACCGCGCTGCGTGGGCTGCTAGCCCGAACTTTCCTCGGGGTGAGTGATTTGAACCGTCGCGTGCTAAGCACGAACCGTCGCGGATTCTTGGTGGGATACGCCGTGGCGTCGCTGATGTATCGGATTCTGGTGGTCGCGGGAATACTCTGGCTTGTGCATGTGCTATTAAAGCCCCACGGGCTGCAGGTCGTGGCTCAATTCCTGGCCGTCCTGCTGGTGCTTGGAATGGTGCTGACGCCGTTGACTAAAATGATGGTTTACATGAACTCGGCAATAAGGCGGCAGCAAGTGAAACGAATAAGAGCAACGCTGGTTTTCACGGGTGTTGGCGCGCTGATCCTGGCGGTCCTTCTGGTGCCCTTGCCCAGCCGAGTGCATGCCCCGCTGGTGGTCGAATCGGCCGACGCAGCGCGCGTCTTCGTCACGATGACCGGCCGTTTACCCACGCCCGTCGATGGCGAACCACCAACTATCCGCCTTGGTCACGAAGTAAGCGAAGGCCAACCGCTCGTTAGATTGACCAACGCATCGCTTGAGGTGGAAATTGCCCAGTTGGATGGAAGGGTCGCGGTACTGCGCGAACGAGTGCGGGCTCTTCGTACGCTTGGGGTTCGCCGCGACAGTGCCACGAATCGTTTGCCCGCCACCGAGGAGGCACTGCGCAATACCGAACAACAATTACGTGAGAAAATCCAGCAAAGAGAACGCCTAACGCTTACCGCGCCCGCGGCTGGAACAGTACTGCCCGCCGAGTCTCGACAAGGCGCGGCCTTGCCAGGCGAATTGGAATCTTGGAGCGGCGCGGCCCTTGATCCGAAAAATGCAGGCGGCTTGCTGGAAGCCGGAACAACGCTATGCCAAATCGGCAATCCGAAAAATCTGGAAGCCGTTCTTGTGATCGATCAGGCCGATGTCGAGTTCGTCCGTAAGGGGCAAACCGCGCGGATCTGGTTGCCGCAGGTGCCCGGAAGAATGCTCACGGGACGAGTCACGCAAGTCGGCGAAAGCCGAGTTGAAACGGTCCCTGTCGAGTTGGCGAAAGCGGGCAAGGTGGCCACCACGATTAGCGACGACGGAATTCCGCGCCCCACCAGCACGTCGTTTCAGGCTCGAATAGCCATCGATCCGCTAGATGCCGAAGTCGCCTTGAGGTCAACGGGAAAGGCATCCATTTCGGTTTCGCCATCATCGCTTGGCCATCGTCTTTATCGATATGCATGCGACACGTTTCGCTTCGAGCTATAGCGAGATTCTGGATCTCCCCCTTGCCAAGGGCGAGGTAGAGGCAGTCTTGATCGGACGACTAGCAGCCTGTTGAAAAACGGAGTTGGGTGGCTGGGGTCGAACGAATGTGAGCCCCCAGAACGCGATTTACTGGGGGTTCGCTACGCTCAACCCCATTCGCACGAAGTTAAGCCAAATATCCACAGGTTCAAGAGTAAAGCGATGATTGCTAGCTTCAGAAACACCGAGCATTCTTACAGCAAGCAATCTCGTGCTGTCATCCTGAATCCCGCGAAAACTCCTTAACTTCGTGCGAATGGGGTTCGCTACGCTCAACCCCAGCCACCCTCTCTAGGTTCGACTTATTCAACGGGCTGCTAAGGAATCGCGAAGACCGCTCCCGTTACGGCGGCTCCCTGCAGGGCCGCGCCCTTCAAGCTCAGCGGCGGCCGCGACGCATAGAACGGAACGCGATTGCCGGGCCGATAATATCCCAAAGTGTAGACACATTCATGCGGCGAACGAGCGCCTCGCATGTAGGGAATGACCGGAACACGCCCGAAGAAGTGAGCGGCGGAGACGGCCGGCTGGAGGAGGCCAAAATGATGGCCATATCGTTCCAAGTTTTCGTCTTCGAAGTACAGCGGCCGATGACATAGTGCCGGTGCCACCCAAGCAAATTCATGCGGAGCCCACGCGCGGCTGTAACCCAAAGGCTGGAATTGTGGTTCGATCTTTTGGAAAGCCGCGCGGGCAACGTTTTGGGGAACCCGATCTTCGTCCATACGGATGTTCGTCGTGACATCGGTAATCGGTTTCAGGCCAAAACCCTCTAGGACCGGTACTCGGGATTCATCAAATCCCGATTCGGTCCAAACAACATCCCGTGAGGGTGCAGGCTTGCCGGGTAGGACATACTGAATCCGCGGCTGTTGAACGGCAGTGGTTGTGCGGGTGGCCGGCGGCAACTCACCGCCAATGGCCGAAGGAAATCCGGCCGCGCAGCCCAGCGCTAAAGTCGCGCAGACCGAAATGATGCATACCGTTCGCATGGCGAATTTGGGCGCTGTTTGTGAAGAACGTATCGAGAGGCCGGCAGTTCAAGAGGAACTCTCCTACTCATCGTCCAGGCTGATCCGCCCACTAAAGAGATTGGCGACAGCCGCCCGGTTCGCTGCAATCGGGCCAGTCCTTAAAACTCTATCAACCGTCTTAAAGGCTATTCAGGAACTCCAGTAGGTCCGCCAAGTCCTGTTTAGAGAGCCCGCGACCGCCTTGGTGGTTGTGGTTGACCAGCACATCATGGAGGCTTCGGCCCCGGTTGTCGTGAAAATATCGATTGCGCTGGCTAACCCCCCGCAGCGAAGGTGGGTTGAAGTGATCGGTCCCGCGGCCGTCCCGCAGACCGACGTCGTAGGTTTCCGCCGTTGTATAGGTGGGTGCCTGGTGACAATCGCCACAGCCGGTTTTCACAAAGACAAGCCGCCCGCGCTCGTTGGCGGCGTCATCCATATGGCCTCGTGCCTCGCGCAGCGAGGGTGGAGGCACCAGCGTCCGCACGTAGGCGGCCAGTGCCTCCAGATGTTGGTCGGTGGCGTCTTCCTGTTCGCCCCGCATGGTGGTCGTGATCGACTTGTGAATTTGATCTCGCAAGCGATGCTGGCTTCCGTTCCAAGCCCACGGCCCGGTTTGTCCGCCCCCCAACAGCGACGGCACTCGCTTGGGAGCACCAAGCGTACCGTCGCCGAAATTGTCATTCAGCAGTCCGCAAGTATGGCCATCCGTATGGCAACTTTGACAGCTATACCACCCGTCCAACGACAAACGGCAGTCATGAAACAATTGTTCGCCATGATCGACCAGCGTCGCCGCCGGACGCGGCCCCAGCGAGATCGTTTTCGACACGCTCAATTCGCTGATATCGACCACTGAGATCGAATCGTCAAAGCGATTCGCGACGTAGGCGACATCACCGCTAGGCGATAAGGCGATTGCCGCCGGCCGCTTGCCGACCTCGCGGCGAACAAACGGCTGTCGAGGTGTTTTGCGGATGGCGACTTGGTTGACGCCTGACAAGGCAACGACCGCCGCTCCTTGCGAGTTGATCACAACCGAACCCGGATCGCCAGCGCCGTTTCCCGGTTCGCCCAGCGGCAGCAAACTCCAGTGAGCGATCGGCCGCATGGACGTCTTCGAACCGGCTTGCTGTTCGGCCGGCGTGACCAAGTCGGATAGGGAAACCGACTTCATGACATTTCCCAACACAGTGCCCCAAAAAACCCGTTCTCGATGCGTTGCAACGTGCCCGTTCAGCAGTTGATGGACGAAGTGCAATTGTGTTTTGTCATGGCTCTGTGCCAAGCCACGGATATTGTGGCCCTCGATCGACCGAATCGCCAGCAGCGAAAGTTCCCGCAAATCAACTATTGCCAACTTGCCTCCGAACGCATCGGCGACCACCAGATGCCGTGCATCGGGGCTAATCCACTGTTCTCGCGGCGCGAACGGAAGATCGAGCACCTTCCTCGAAGGCCGGTCAATGGCCAAGCCGCCTTGGGCCGTGGTGAGCGGCAGAATTGTAACCTGCCTGGCCCAAAGAGAGGCAATGCTTACCAAACGCAGATCAGGCGCGACCGCGATATTGATGGGAGTATGCGCGACGGAGTGTCTTTGCAGCACATGCAACCGGCCGCCCTGATTGCCAAGCGTCACGACCTGGTGGTTTATGGAGTCCAAGGCGAGTACGCGCGACTCGCCCGCCATGGCAAGATCCGACAAGCTGTCACCCACGTGGAATTCGCGAACCAATTCATTCGATTCACAGTCAACAACCGAGATCGTTCCACTAAGCCGGTTGGAAACGAATAATTGACCGCTGCCGGTCGCCAACGCCACCGGTTGCCGAACGTGGGTTTGCCTGTGGAGCGGGACGTCCGCTCCGGTCGCCACGAGAGGGCTGCAAGCGAAAATCACGAAACAAAAACTGCGCAGAGCAGGAAACACAGTGTGGTCCTCTTTAGGATCAGAGTCAAGCAACAGCCCACTATAACTACCAGAGCGAAAAACGAGCGCAGGGTAAACTGGAAAATTCGCCGTCGCCGTGGCGGTTGATTTTGACGGTTCTCCATCGTCAATGATCCTCATTTTTGGCGAGGCCGAAACGAGCACCCATATGTAGTACCTCGCCATAATTTATACCACGAAAAACCGCCCTTCCGATAGAAAGTCCTGACGGGACGGCCTGGGGCAAGCAGCGGAGGTGCGTCACGACGGCGAATGGGCCGCCAGCGCGATCACGGATGAAATGACCTAATAACCCAAGCCGGACGATAGAAAAATCATTCTGCCTGCCATCATTCTGCTAGGCTCTTCATCTAGGCGAAGGCTTTGCGGCGTTTTGGCAAATGGGAGAAGAATACACCCAGCATGACAAGTTGGCTTGGAACAAGGCCAGGGAAGAAGCTAACGAAGTCATAGCCACCGAACTGATAGGCAAGACAGTTCGAAGAGGCCTCGGATGTCGAACTCCACAACCCAGTCGTATTGCCAACATCGCTTGCGCGTCACGGCAATCGCGTCCTGAGCTGAACGTCCCGGACGATAACCGTAGGAGTCGTCATCGAACACCGGTTCCAAGATCGGCTCCAGCATCATCTTGACCACCGTCTGTGCAATACGGTCTGAGATCGTGGGCACG
Organism: Planctomycetota bacterium; assembly: GCA_029259935.1. The sequence continues at coordinate 1,832 of JAJDEH010000137.1, read as the reverse complement.
CCCAGGATTCTCATGCCGCCCGATTTCTTGGGGATCGGCACGGCTTTGACCGGCGGAGGAAAGTAGCTGCCAGAACACAGTCGGTTCCAGATTCGATAAAGATTGTTCCTCAGGTCACACTCGAAATCTTCGAGCGACTGATTGTCTACTCCCGCGGCACCTCCTTTGGATTTGACTTCCTGGTATGCCCGCCACACCAGCAGCTTGGGTATCGAAAATGGTTTCGCTACGCTCATCGGCTCCTCCTGCATGGCAGTTGGCCAAATGATTGCAACTGGGTGACCAAGCCCCTTCGCTCCACCGCCATTACAGCGGCTTCAACACTACTACGAGCTTGTCCGCCCCTGTGCAGCGCATTGATACTGTCAGCCTTGCAGGGTTTCTGCTTGTGCTTTTCTCTTAACATCGCTGCGACAGATTCCCGCAGTTCAACGTGAAAGCCCGGATCAAGCTCACGCCACCTCTATGCCGGGCGCCACCTGGCCGGTAGACAGGTTTCCGCCAGATTTGTCCCGGGGCAACATCAACTCCCCGTTTCGACGCCATTTGTCTCTTTCGACAATTGAACGGTGGTTCACGGTTGTTCGTCTTCTTGATCCATACCTGACACTTCAAGAGTGCCTTTTCCATAACGCTCACGACCAAGGCTCTTAACCAAAGCCGCTCATGGTGGTTTGCAACCTGCTCCTGCAAGCCGATTGCGGGAGGCCAAACTCCCATCTCTCACGCCGCTTCTGCGGCACACTGATGTCCACGTGCCAATGGCGATGTGGCTGCAAGGGCTGGACGAATCCAGTTCCTTTCTTCGAGGGTGAATGGCCCGCGCGATCCAGCCGGCCGGCGGCCTTCAACACGCGATAGGTGGTGGAAGGGCTGACGGCCACGATGTCGTCATCGAGCATCATGAAAGCCAGCCGACGATAGCCATTGAGGGGATGACGATCGTGGAAGTCCAGGATGGCTTGCTTCTCCCAATCCTCGAGCCACCAGTCCCGAGGGACTTTTCCGTTATGCTCGTTGGACTTACCGTATCGTTTCTTCCAATCATGAAACTTGCTGGTGCCCAACCCGAGCCACGCCAGCAAACGCTTGGCGGGCAACTCGGTCCGTTCCGTCCAATGCTGGATATAATCGACGATGTCGTCGCGGGTATCGTGGGGAACCCAGCGTCCTTTTAGAGTTCCCCATTGGCTTTTTTTGCGCGGACGTTCTCCTCCATCAGTTCGGCGATAACTTCGTTTTTCGTCGTCAACTTCTCTTCCAAGCGGGAAATCTTCTCCCGTTCCGTCTGCTCGGACCGGCGCGGGCCGGCGGATCGTTCAAAGGCTTTTTCCGCCTGATCGAGCACCTGCTTGACCCACATGTGAATCTGGCTGGGCTGCAGGCCAAGATCATCGGCCAGGTCCGAAACAGCCTCTTTTCCCGACACATGCCGCCGAACCACCTCGGCCTTCTGCTGGACTGTGAAACGTCTACGCGTTTTGCTCATGGATTTGCTCATGGAATTGTCTCCGTTGGGCGTTATGCTAACCCAAACGAGAGAGAATTCCAGTTCCATGAGAAGCAAGACAGTTTGGCGTGGAGGCAGATTGACAACGACTTGCGCGATCGCGACTCGCTGTTGTTCGTCAACCGGCGGTAAGAGGCAGCTTGCGCGTCTCCCCTGGACATGGCCGGCACGATCGAAACGAGGCCTTCCTTGCCGCGTCTCCGTGACCTTTCTCCCCACCGATAGCAATTCGAATAACGCCGACCAGCACTAGCTTGATTTTCCGTCAAAAGATCGGCTATAACAATCTGCCAGCAAGCGGTTTAGGGCAGTTGCAGCGACG
>JAJDEH010000136.1 GCA_029259935.1 Planctomycetota bacterium | reverse complement strand
GGCCCTGCTGGGTCACAACGCGAACGTGAAGCTGCGTGACATCGACGGCGATACCGCCATGGACTTCGCGGCTAAGAATGGGCATGACGCGATAGCCAGCATGCTAGAGCAATAGGGGCGGAACACAGTTTGCATCCATCTTTGGGGGCCGCCGTCAAGCTGGCGGTTCGTGATCATCAAGGTCGGAAACTTGATAGGATGACCGTCCGATGACCACCTCAGCCGTCGTGGCTATCGAATCCTCGGCGGCAATCCATGTACATTGGCGTGCATTCCGTGAACAGTGCAGCGACTATTGAACACGATCCGCTAGAGAAATCTCAATTTATTTCCGGCGGCGAATTCAATCGATGGCTGGGCTGGTCCCTCGTGCTGGCGGCCTTCGTGATGGCGATCGGGCTGGATCCTTGGTCGCTGGGCGAAACGGATGCGGCGGTCTGGCTGGGCAGCCCGCAAATGTACGCCCGCCACGCGCAGGCCGTGCTGCTGGGCATGGGATTCTTGAATCTGGCGGTGGCGAGAATTCTGTGCCGCACCCCGTCCAGGCCGCTCGAGCGATTGGTCGTGGCGCTGCTGGGCGGCGGTACGATCGTCTACTGTGTCTCGTATCTTGCAGGAGTCGCCTGGCCGGTCGCGCACTGTTTTGTTCCGCTGGGTGCGGCCGCGAATTTCGCCGGCTTTGCCATATGGCTCTATTGCCTGCGGCGCGAGTCGGCCTCCTCGTTCGTGTTTCGAGTGGTCCTGATGGTGTTCTGTTTCGGGATGTTGTTGGACGTCGTGATGGGCATCTTGGTGGCCGCTCCATCGTCTTGGCAGCCCGAATTCCTGGGACCGTTGGACGGCGTAAGACTGCGTATGATGCGTCTGGCGCGTGCCGCAGTCATTGCTCTTTCGTTGCTAAGCTTGCTGCACGACGAGTTGCTGACTTCCAAGGACCGCCTGGCTCGTTGGGCGTTGTATGCGCTGCTGCTGGGCGCGGTGGGCATGCCTCTGCTGCTGGTCTCCGCGGCAATTGCATTCATGCCGCTGAAGTATCTGCTGGGCTTGCCCGCTCAGGCCGCGCTGGCGGGTGTGCTGGTCGGCGTCGTGCTGGCGGCCAAGCGAGCTTCCATGTGGGAAGCTTGGGGGTGGATCATCGTGGCGCTCAGCATGTCCGCCGGTTTGTTGATGGGGCTGTATGCGTTCGATGGTCCGCTGGCAGCGCCGGAGTTCCTGGGTGAGTACAACGATTGGAATCGCCGCTTTTCCCGCCTGGGCCACGCATACTTGATCGTGCTGGGGCTGATCTGTATTCTCCAAGCTCGTCAGGCTTGGGGATCCGGAAAGGATGGTGTCCGCATGCGTCCCCGATGGCTGACCCGCGCGGCGGTAGGAGTGATTGCAGCCGCCACATTGCTCGTCCCGGCTTTGATTTGGACCGTTGTGGCACGCAACTTGCCAGTAACCTTTCTCGCGCCGGGACCCGCCTTGGCTGCGCTCGGCATCGCTTTGTGTATGTGGCTCCCTACCAACACCAAGTAGCAAGCAGGTGCCTCGCCTGATGGCTACCCAACCCGGCAGTCCCCAAGCTGGACTGAAAGCCCATGAAGATTGGCCTCATCGCGATCGCCGGCGTCAAACTGCAAACTCGCAAGTTCATCGAGCTGGGGGTGACCCTGCCGCAGTTCATCAATCGGGGGCAAGTGATCGCTCAACTGCCGAGCTTGGCCTTGCTAACCCTGGCCGGCGCGACGCCCGATGACGTCGACGTGGAATACCTGGAAGTCGACGATGTCGATTCGTTCATTGCCAATCCGCCCTTGGATTTCGATCTGGTCGCGTTATCGACTTACACCTGTCGGGCGCGCGAGGCTTATCAAGTAGCGGACGCTTATCGCGATCAAGGCGTGCCAGTCGTGATTGGCGGGCTGCACGCCAGTCTGTTGCCCGATGAAGCGGCTGAGCATGCCGATGCCGTGATCGTGGGCGAAGCGGAAATGACGTGGCCGGTTCTAGTCGAGGATTTTCGCCGCGGTGGCCGGGGCGGATTGCGGCCCGCGTATCGTGAAGCACGTCCGGGCGAATTCGATTTGCGCGACGCGCCGAGCCCGCGATTCGATCTGCTGCTGAAGGCGCGCCAATTCGGAACGACGTTGCCAGACCCATTAGACAGCGGCACGATCCATCGCTTGGGAACCTATAATCGCATCACCATCCAGACCACGCGCGGCTGTCCTTGGGACTGCGATTTCTGCGCCGCCTCGAAACTCTACGGACCCCGCTACCGCATCAAACCCGTGAAGAAAGTCATCGAAGAAGTGGACGCCGTGCGAAGCTTGTGGCGTCGTCCGTTCATTGAGTTCGCCGACGACAACACCTTCGTCAACAAAGCCTGGTCGAAACAGTTGCTTAGTGAATTGGCCGGCCGCAACATTCGCTACTTCACGGAAACGGACGTTTCGGTGGCGGACGACGAAGAACTGCTCGACCTGCTTTACCCCAGCGGTTGCCGCCAAGTGTTGATCGGTTTCGAATCGCCGCGCCGCGCGGGATTGGATGGCATGGACCGTATCAATTGGAAGCTGCGGCAGCATGACCGCTACCTAGACGTGATCGACAAGATCCAAAGTCGCGGCGTCAGCGTGTGCGGCTGTTTTATTGTGGGATTGGATACCGATACGCCCGACATCTTCGACGAGATCCACCAATTTGTGCAAAAATCCAAATTGCTCGAAGTTCAAATCACCATCCTGACGCCCTTTCCCGGGACTAGGCTGTATGATCGTCTAGCGGCCGAAGGACGACTGCTTTATCCCGGCGTTTGGGATCGCTGCACGCTGTTCGATCTGAACTTTCAACCGCGAGGAATGACCGTGGAACAACTGGAAGACGGCGTGAGCCAGTTGTGGCGGGACACTTGGAACGCGGATGCTTTTGCGCAGCGCAAGCAGCACTACCGGCACTTGTTGCGCGAGCGGCGAAATGGCAGCGCGAAGAGGCAAGCAAGCAACAAGCCGTACGGCGTAAGCAGCACGCGAGCCACGGGGGCCGCTTCATGACGCGACAGGAAACGCTGGATGCCGATCGCCTCGAGCGGCTCAATCAGATGTCGCTCACCCGGTCGTTCACGCCCGAACTGGATATCGACTGGGATGCGACGACCAGCGACGACGAATACCTGTCGTTGTATCCGGCGTGGAGCTTGTTCGCGGGGACCGGCGTGGACGAACCGCTCAATGAGGCCCAGCGGATTCAGTTCGTCAAATATCAGCAAATGAACCTGATGCTGTTTACCGGCCTGCTGGAACGGCA
>JAJDEH010000135.1 GCA_029259935.1 Planctomycetota bacterium | reverse complement strand
GCAACGTTTGGGAGTGGTGTTGGGACGTGCATGACCCCAACTACTACCAAAATTCACCCCCGAACGATCCCATTGGATCGACCATCAACCGCGGCCGCGTGGTTCGCGGCGGAAGCTGGACGCTGGGGTATTTTCGGTCCGCCTCCAGGAATTTTGGTGTCGGCCCCAATCGCCAAGTCGCGGACGGCGGCTTTCGAGTGGTCGCGTTTCGTTAGGCTGCAGGCCGACGTGGCGGCTGCCGGCACGAAATGGCGGGAGCAACAGTGGAGCGAGGTTCAGCCGAGATCTTCAATGCTAGGAGTGCTCCAATGTTCCGCATGGATCGAAGACGTAATTAGTGATCGTCGCAACGGTTTCAAAGCCAATTCGTTCCAGGATCGGGCGGCTCATGGAGCCCGCTTCAGTGTAGATGTAATTAGCCTTGGCCTGGCGGACGTCCTCGACGCGCGCGGCCACCATGCCTCGGTAGACTCCGCCGCCTCTTTCCGCCGGAACGGTTGCACCGGCAAATAGTCCGCCAAAGGTCTTGCGCTCGTTGTAACGGATCAAGCCGCAACCGATCGTTGCACCTCCTCGTTTCGCCACATGGATTCGCATATGATCGCCCATGTCACGCAACTCCCCTCGCAGCGCCGAAATCAACTCGTCCGCGCCTTCGTCCCAGACCGTTTCCATGACCGGTTGCAACTCACGCGGCAGCGCGTCTGGATCGGTCAGGCGGCGGTATTCAATTCCGTCGGGAAACCGTGACTGAAACCCGCCAACATCCAGAATCATTAGGGCACACGGCTCCCATGGCGTGAAGCCCCGCTCCAACAACGATGCGGAGAGTTGCGCCGCGTGGTCGTGAGAGTAAACTTTCCAACGGAACGCGTGGCCGATCGACTTGAAAAAGTCAACTTGTTTTGCAATCGACTCGGCGACTTCCGTTGCGGTTATCTCGCAGTGGTCGATCCAATTATGGCTGGCCGAGGCGAACGGACCGACGGTACGCCGCACTCCGCCGCTGAACTCGCACCGATAGTCCGAAGCGAGAATACTCTTCCGCTTTCGGACCTCGGTATCGAAATAATCGAGAATGTCCGGCTTCAAGCTCATATTGGCAGGCTCCAAAGAGTGCTGGAGTCCAGGCTTTGCCTGTCTTCCCAGCCTGAAGGCGCATAAAGGCTGTACTCCAACCGACACGGAAATCGCCGACTGGTTCGCGAAACGGCGCTTCAGTAAGTGGCTATTTTTCGGCAATCCCAACCCAACGCACCGGGAAATGGTACGGCGAGCCCGTTGATTGTAGACTAGACGCCTTCAGCACAGTTTCGCGAAAGGAATATCTTCGACGATGCGAATTCAGGCAATATTATTGGCGTTTTGTTTGTCGGGCCCAACCACGATGGTTGTCGCCGTAACCAGGGCAGCGGAATCGGCCGTTGCTTCCAGTGAGTTCATCTGGCTGGAGGCACCGTTCCCTCAGTGCCATGCGTCCACCATCGCCAAGGCCGATGACGGTAACTTGGTGGCGGCCTGGTTTGCCGGGACTCATGAAAAGAATCCCGATGTGGGGATTTGGGTTTCGCGTCGAGTTGACGGCGCGTGGACGGTTCCCGTTGAAGTTGCCAACGGGGTGCAATCGAAGAATCTTCGTTATCCAACTTGGAACCCGGTTTTATTTCAACCGCGCGGCGGGCCGCTGATGCTGTTCTTCAAAGTCGGCCCCAGCCCTCGCCAGTGGTGGGGCGAAATGATGGTGTCTGACGACGGCGGCAAGACTTGGAAAGATCGCCACCGCCTGCCCGACAAAGGTATCGGCCCCGTGAAGAACAAGCCGATCCAAATGGCCGACGGATCGATCTGGTGCCCGTCCAGCACCGAACATGACGGCTGGCGAATTCATCTGGAAGTCACTCGCGACCTCGGCAAAACCTGGACCAGCACCGGACCGCTCAACGCCAAGGACAAAGGAGCCATTCAACCGAGTCTGCTGACCTATTCCGACGGTCGACAACAGATGCTGTGCCGTAACCAAGACGGCAAGGGAAAGCTCTGGCAGACCTGGTCGGCCGATCGAGGAAAGACTTGGAGCCCGCTGCAACCGACGCCGCTTCCCAATCCCAACGCCGGTACCGATGCCGTGACGCTGAGCGACGGTCGCCAATTGCTGGTCTACAACCACACCAATCGCGGCGGCCCGTTCCCACAAGGTCGCGAAATGTTGAACGTGGCCATCACGCGCGATGGAAAAAAGTGGTCGGCGGCGATGGTGTTGGAACGGTCGAAAGGCGAGCACTCCTATCCTGCGGTGATCCAAACAGCCGATGGGAGGGTGCATATCGCTTACACCTGGAAACGTAAACGCGTGCGTCATGTAGTTCTCGATCCCAACAAGCTGACAACCGTTGAGATCAAGAACGGAAAGTGGCCTGAAGGCGTCGAGCGTTTGCCCGAAGCGGTCGCTAAAAAAGAAGAAGCATCTTCGAGTGCACGGAGCGAGCCACCCAAGTTTGAACGCATCAAATTTCGATCGCCCAAAGCGAACGTCGATTTGGGAGTCGGCTTGTGGGCCTGGCCGCTGCCAATGGACTGGGATCAAGACGGCGACTTGGATCTGGTTGTCGGCTGCCCCGACGTACCCTTCGCTGGCATCTACCTGTTTGAGAATCCCGGTGGCGACAGAAAAATGCCGGTCTTTAAGCCGCCCGTTCAAGTCGGGCCACGGCACGGAAACATTTCCGTTTCTTACGTGAACGGAGAACCTCGCGTGTTGATTCCTGGGCAGGAGTTCGTCGACTTTCGCGCCCGCAAGTTCGCCGAGTCGCGCAAGATCTATCCGAAGTCGAACCTGCACGAAAACCGCGTGCGGGCGAACCAGTGGAAATACGTCGACTACGACGGCGACGGCGCGCTGGATCTGGTTGTTGGCGTCGGCGACTGGACCGAATACGGCTGGGACAACGCCTACAACCGCGAAGGCAAGTGGACTCGCGGACCGCTGCGGGGCTTTGTCTATTTGCTTCGCAACGAAGCCACGACCGACAAGCCGCAATATGCGCAGCCCCGGCGGTTGCTGGCCGGCGGAAAAACGCTCGACGTCTACGGAATGCCGTCGCCTAATTTTGCCGATTTCGATGGCGACGGGGATCTCGATTTGCTATGCGGCGAGTTTTTGGACGGGTTCACCTACTTTCAAAATCTCGGATCACGAACTGCGCCGAAACTGGCAAAGGGGCGAAGACTACAACAAGAAGGCCAGTCGCTCGCCATGGATCTACAGATGATCGTACCCGTGGCGATTGACTGGGACGGCGACGGCGATACGGACCTGGTTGTCGGCGACGAAGATGGACGTGTGGCCTTGGTCGAACACACCGGCAAGTTGAAGGAAGGCGTGCCGCAATTCCTGCCGCCTAAATACTTTCAACAGCAAGCCGACAACGTGAAGTTCGGCGCGCTGGTGACGCCGGTCAGCGTCGATTGGGATACCGACGGCGATGAGGATCTCATTTGTGGCAACACGGCCGGCTACATCGGATTCATTGAGAACTTGGACGGTGGCGATCCTCCGCGTTGGGCTCCGCCCAGGCGTTTGCAAGCCGACGGCCGCACGCTTCGCATACTGGCTGGTCCCACCGGTTCGATTCAAGGACCGTGCGAAGCCAAGTGGGGGTACACGACAATCGACGTGGCCGACTGGAATCACGACGGCTTGCTCGACATCGTTGCCAATTCGATTTGGGGCAAGGTCGTGTGGTACGAAAACGTGGGCGTGAAGAAGAGCCCGCGATTGGCCGCGGCGAAACCAATCCAAGTGGCATGGCCCGCGGGATCGCCCGCGCCCAAGCCGGCATGGAACTGGTGGAACCCCGAGGACAACGAACTCGCGACGCAATGGCGGACCACGCCCGTGGTGATCGATCTCGATCGCGATGGCCTCAACGACTTGGTGATGCTGGACCACGAAGGGTATCTGGCGTTCTTCCGCCGTGAGCGGAGCAAGGACCAGTTGGTTTTGCATTCCGGCCAGCGGGTCTTCACCGATGCCGATGGCAAACCGCTTCGATTGAACGCCAATCAGGCTGGACGCAGCGGCAGACGGAAATGGTGTTTTGCTGATTGGGACGGCGACGGAGCCTTGGATTTGCTGGTCAATAGCCGGAATATTTCGCTATTTAGAAACGTCTCCAAAACCAAACGATCGCCAAGTTCCTCCGCACCGTGGGCCTTTCAAGACAAAGGCGAAGTTGGCAAGCTGCGGCTGGCGGGGCATACCACGAGCCCCACCGTCGTCGATTGGAATCGAGACGGACGACCGGACCTGCTGGCGGGCGCGGAAGACGGACATCTTTATTATCTGCGAAACTAGTTGGGTTCCAGGTTTAGCACCCTGTTGAAAAACGAGTAGTCCGGACCGAGGAGCGAAGCGACGATGTTCCGGCATCCGCGATTTCAGGGAAACTGGCGACTGCCGGAGCGGCGCTTCGCTTGATCCGGCCTACACAATTGGCCTCCAACTCACTCTCAAAATCACACCCTTCATGCAAGCGATCGACTTTGGCGTTCTTGTTGTTTACATTGCCGGCGTCGTGGGGGTTGGTTTCTGGTTCGCTCGCAAGAGCGGCACGACCAGCGAGTTCATGGCGGCGGGACGCTCGTTGCCGGGCTGGGTCGTCGGCTTGTCGATCTTTGGTACCTACGTCAGCAGCATCAGCTTCCTGGCCAACCCCGGCAAAAGTTACGAGAGCAATTGGAATCCGTTTGTCTTCAGCTTGTCGCTGCCGATCGCCGCTTGGATCGCCGTTCGCTGGTTTGTGCCGTTCTATCGAAGGGCCGGCGACATATCGGCTTACAAGCATTTGGAGGATCGCTTCGGATCCTGGGCGCGGATCTATGCCGTCATCTGCTTTCTGCTGACGCAACTTGCGCGCATGGGCTCGATCATGTATCTAGTAGCTCTCGCCGTCGCGCCGCTGACCGGCTGGAACGTGCCGGCGATCATCATTGCGACGGGAATTCTAGTCACCGTGTACACACTGCTGGGTGGCATTGAAGCCGTGATCTGGACCGACGCCGTGCAGAGCGTGATTCTGACCCTTGGAATCCTGATTAGTTGTGTCGTCCTGCTGATGGGAATGCCGGAAGGACCCGGCCAGATTTTTCAGATCGCCTCGGCGCAAGAAAAGTTTTCTTTGGGAAGTCTTGGTACTTCGGTGGCAGAGCCGACGTTCTGGGTCGTACTGGCGTTCGGCCTATTTATCAATCTGACAAACTTCGGCATCGACCAAAGCTATGTGCAACGATACATCACTGCCAAGTCGGACGAAGCCGCGAAGCGCAGCGTTTGGATTGGCGCGTTGCTTTATTTGCCGATCTCGGGGCTGCTGTTTTTCATCGGCACGGCGCTGTTCGCCTTTTATCAAGCTCAGCCGGACCTGCTACCCGCTGGCGGGTCGCTCAAATCGGACGAAATCTTTCCGCACTTTATTGTGACGCAGCTTCCCGTCGGCCTCAAAGGTCTGCTGATCGCGGCCGTGTTCGCGGCGGCGATGAGCAGCGTGGATTCCTCGCTGAATTGTTCGGCCACGTTGTTTTTGTGCGATTTCTATAAGCGGTACTTGAGGCCCAACGCCGGCGAACGCGAGTCGATGCGTGTGCTATACGGGGCGACTTTGGCTTGGGGCGCGATAGGGACAGGCGTTGCGTTGGCGATGATACAAGTGAAGAGCGTACTCGACGCCTGGTGGATGCTCTCGGGCATTTTTTCCGGCGGGATGCTTGGGCTATTCCTTTTGGGGCTGATCAGCCGCCGGGTGAGGCATCCGGCACCGCTCGTCTCGGTGGCGCTGGGGGTTCTAGTGATCTTGTGGCTTACGATATGTCAGATCGACAAGAAGCCAGGTTGGCTTTCATTCGTCGGCAGTCCGTTTCATAGTCTTTTAACGATTGTAATAGGCACATTGACAATCTTGCTGGTGGGAATCCTAATCAGTAGGTTCCAGTCATCTCCGTCAATGAGCGATAAAGACAAGGCCCTCCATGACAAACGCCAGTGAACGTCCGCCCCAAGGCATCATTGTTCCATTAGCGACGCCCTTGACGGCGGACGAGGAACTCGACATCGATGGTTTGGCTCGCTTGATCGAGCACGTCATCGTCGGCGGCGTGCATGGCATATTCATTCTGGGAACCAGCGGCGAGGGACCGTCGCTTGCCGAACGCACCAAGCGTGAACTGATTGAACATACTCTGAGTATCGTGACCGAACGAGTTCCGGTGATAGTGGGCGTCAGTGATACTTCGCTGACGGACGCCGCCGACTTGGCAAAATTTGCCGCCGATCTGGGTGCTACCGCGGTTGCCGCGACGCCGCCGTTTTATTTTCCGCTGGAACAGCCAGCGGTGATTTCGTGGTTTCAACAACTGAGCGCTCGGCAACCGCTGCCCTTATTGCTGTACAACTTTCCCGGCCTCGCCAAAACAAACATCGAACCGGAAACCGCCCAGCGCCTGATGGACGAAGAGGACATTGTGGGCATCAAGGATAGCTCGGGCGACTTGGAATATTTTGCTCGGCTGTGTGAACTGGGCCGGCAGCGGCCCGACTGGTCGACTTACATTGGTCCGGAGGAAAAGCTGGCCGAAGCGCTCGCCTTGGGAGCGACGGGCGGAGTATGCGGCGGAGCGAACGTGCGGCCGCGCCTGTTTGTCGATTGGTATGAAGCGGCACGGCAACAAGATCAAGAGCGAGTCCTCAGTTTGGGAGCCGAGGTCTCCAGCCAAGCTCAACGGCTGTACGGAAAAGGCGATTGCCAAGGCGTTATTCAGGGTTTGAAGCGAGCCTTGTCCGAAATGGAAATCTGCGGCCAAGACCTGGCGCATCCGTTGCAAGTTGCTGATCGGGCGGCCGCCGTTACCAAATAACGATCTTGTTTGTCGTTTCGATAGGTCATCAGCGTTGAACGAACCTTGGCGAAGACATGGTTGGATCGAGCACACGCAATTGCTGCTCGATTCGTTTCGGCGTTGGCTGCGTCGTGATCTCATCTCCCGGCACGGCTCACCCGACCAACAGGCTCGGGCCCTCTTCGAAGCGTCGTTCGTGGCCGTTTCTCACGGTACCGAGCCGGACCCCATCTTGAATTATGGAAACAATACCGCGCTGGAACTATGGGAAATGGACATTTCCACTCTGCGTCGCACGCCGTCGCGATTAACGGCCGAGCCCGTGCATCGTGACGAGCGAGCGCGGCTTATGCAGCGAACAACTCAAGAGGGATTTGTCGACGATTATCAAGGCGTCCGCGTCAGCAGCAGCGGTCGGCGGTTTCAAATCGATCGCGCCATCATCTGGAATTTAATTGACGAGAACGACCAGTTTGTCGGCCAAGCCGCGACCTTTTCCCAGTGGGAGGAACTAGATCCCTGAGGAGTAAGTCGGCTACAGAACTTCGTGACGCACAGGCTCGTCCGATAGAGCGTCATTAGGCGCGGTGGCTTGCGACCCCGCTTCGTCGCGAATCACATACCATGGGCGGCCTTTCACTTCGTCCATGATGCGAATCATGTACTCGCCCACCAACCCAATCGAAAACAGCGTCATGCCGCCGAAGAACACGATGAGCAGCACGATCGTCGCGAATCCTGGCTCACCAAATGGGTGAATCAGATGCCGAATCAGATACGACACCCCTAACACGAAGGCGAGCGCTGCGGAGGTCAGGCCCAAAATACTGACAAAACGCAGCGGCAGTGACGACACGCTGAACATGTTGTCGATCACAATCTTGACTAAGCGGGAAAAGGTATAGCCACTGGTGCCTCGCGTGCGCGGTTGGTGATCGACCTCGACATTCTCGATGCGGCGCGTGTTGCGAAAGACGAGCGAATTGATCACCGGATTCACCGTGGCGTGCATCAGCAGCGACTTGGCCAAGCGCTTCGTCATCAGACGAAAACTGCTGGGCACGATGTCTCGAGGTTTTTGATAGACGACCTCGTACAGCCGCGAGACCATGCGGCTGCCCAAGTTGCGCAGCGGCCCATGTCGCTTGACGGGGAATTTTCCCAGCACGCAATCCAGTTGCGGTTCTTCATGCATTCGCTGAATCAGTTTGGGGATTTCTTCGGGCGGATGCTGCAAGTCGTCGTCCATGGTTAGGACGTAGTCGCCACTGGCTCGGTCGAGCCCGCACAGCGTGGCCCTGTATTGCCCGGTGTTGTAAAGCAAATTGACGCCGCGAACGTAACCTCGATTTTCGGCGGCTTTTTGAATCGACGGCCAAGTTTCGTCGGGCGAGGCGTCGTTGACCAAGATCACTTCGAATGTTTCGCCCCGCGCTTCAAAAACGTCCGAGATGCGTGTCACGAGTTCCTCGATCCACTCGCCACTGCGATAACACGGGATGACAACGGAATAGTCACACATGGAGCGACGGGTCTCGAACGGTAAGTGATGCTTACGGAAGTCATTAGCGACATCTTCCATTGTCGCCGCCTCCTGGCGTAGCGGCAAGGTTGCGCACCCTGAATCCCACAGGCCGTCCGCCCGCCAAGCAACGCCGATCCGCTTCGCAGCCGTTACAATCGCGCCAACCCTGCGCTGAGCAAAAAACTACGCAGATTGAACCGTCAGGTGGACGATGATAGTGGTGAATGCGCTCCGCTGGGCAAGCGGGGGCAGCCTTGGGAGATGATGGCATGACCAGTATCGATGGCGCAATTGCAAGTGTGGTGGG